>DYQV01000060.1 GCA_020719105.1 Rikenella microfusus | reverse complement strand
GCTATGCTCAGGTATGAATAAAGTGGGATAATTGCTATTTTTGGGATATTGGTGGCGGGTTGCTGGTTTCCAACACCTAACTACTAACTTCGGTCTTCCAACTCCCCTCATTCCTTATATTTCTCCTTAATGTCTATAATTCAGGGCAACCGCATTTAAAACATTCGTTTATAAAACAAAATACTTTATCCACGAATTACACTAATGAGCACAGCACTAATTTAAAATCAATTAAAGTTGATTTTAATAGTTTTTTTGTGAAAATCCGTGTAATTCGTGGACTGTTTTTGTTTTTATTTCTAAATGCGGTTGCCCTGGTCTATAATTTCTCTTTTACGGTTGTTGTCGTAAATTTCTTTATGAAAATGTTCCAGTTTTTTAGGTAGGCTAATAGGAATGGTTTAAATGCAATCATCTGTTTGTATTGCCCTAAAAGGGTAGCTATTTCGGTAGAAGTTTAATCAAAATAATTTAAAAGAATGTCTTTAGGGAGGCATATTTTATCAATTCTCCCGACACCAAAATTGACAACAATCAGATTTAATTCAAACCTATTATAGCATGTGTCGTAACCGTTGATTTAAATTCAAAGTGGAATATTATGTACTTAATCCAATAGGGCATAGTCATTATTCCGGATTAGATGGACCGTTATATACTGATTTAACAAGTATTACCAACGCATTAACTATTTTTAGCAAAATTGAAGTTAGATTACTCCCATAAGTATAACTGACTAAAAATGGTTTATAATGTGACGCATATCATTTTTAAATTCTTGCGCCAAGTTATGCTTTCAATAACTTTACAGAAATGGAAAAGACCATTCATTCTCTAATGACTCTATTTTTGTGCTTTACATTCATAAGTGTAACTGCCCAAACTATTGATATTGAAGAATACCATCAAGAAAATGGGTTACCTACCGATTTAATAAAAGCCCTTGCTTTTGATAAGGATGGTTATCTTTGGGTGGCTGCCGACGGAGGTATTATTAAAATGATTGGGAATGAATGTATCCCCATAAAAAATATTGAAAGAACATCGAAATATTATAAAAACCTGCTTTTTACCAAATCTTATGGGTTAATAACAGCTTCCGATGATGGTTTAATTTCCATTAATTATAAGGGAAACAATTTTACTTCCGAATTTAGTAAAAACACTTTTAAATTTGATAGCTGGCCTGAATTGCTATATCCAAAATCCCTGTTTGAAGCCTCCGATTCTACACTATGGGTTGGCACTAACAATGGAATTGCACACTTAACAAAAACAAACCTCACTTTTTTATTACTTCCTGAAAACTGCAATACATTCCATTATGTAAGGAATCATCAATTTTTCGAAATAAAAAATCAAATTTATGTAATCTGCCAAAAAGGTTACCTATTTAGAGTAGATAATAAAACAAAGCAATTAATTAATATTCCATGGCCTTATGATGGATTCGAGGCATTTTCAGCTCTTGCTTTTGATAAAAATAGAGCACTAATTGGTAACACCCAAGGATTGATTGAGGTTCATTTTCCTGAAAAGGGAGAGACCCCTCAATTTATAAATTTAAACTTTCCTTATCCGGTTTCAGTAATTCGCTTATTTAAAGATAAATACTACCTCGGCACTTGGTCGCAGGGAGCTTTTAAAGCTACAATTTCACAAGGATTGATTACTTATGAACCCATAAACAAAACAGAACATCAAACCATAAATGACCTGCAATTTGATTCAGAAGATCAACTTTGGGTAGGCACTAATTTTGGAGTTAAACTAATCCGTAATTTAATTTTCAAAAGGCAATTTATTGATTATACCGATAACTATATCCAGGACATTGCCAAGCATTCAAAGGAACGTATTTATTTTACTGATGGATGGAGAGTTGCGGTCATCAATACTCAAAGTATGGAGTCGAAACCATTTTTCAGGATAAACGATGATCTGATATTGAGGTTATTACCAAAAGAAAATGAAGTATGGATGACCACTAAATCAGGGAAAATTATTATTCAAAAAAACGACGGTTCCAATCAAATTATTGATTTCTCATCCAAAGGAAAAGATATAACTGCTATTGCCGAAGACGCCAAGGGCAATACCTGGATATTACAAAACCGGAACAAAACCTCTTTGGTTAGAATTGCACCTGACCTTACCACAAAAGAGTATGTTGATTCAAAAAATTCCGAAAGCAACTTTTGTACTATTGAAATCGACCCTAAAGGAGAGTTATATGTGGGTGGACATGGTAAAAAGAGTTATTTATATAAGTTTGATTTTATAAGTGATTCATTAGTCAATATAAGTAAACAGTTAACTGGTTTAAACAAGAATAGATTTGAAATTAACGATATTGCATTTTCAGATTCAGGAAGAATAATGTTAGGTGCATCGGAAGGTTTATGGGAGCAAAAAGAAAATGCCGTAGAAAGAATTGATCTGGCAGAAATGAATATTGAAAATGTAGCGGCATTGTGTTTCGATAAGCAAGAGCGTATATGGTTTGTTAATTCCAGCGGATTATTATTATGGGATGGAAAACAAGTAACTATCTTTAATAACTATGACGGGTTGCCATCTAAAACCATATCGCCACGTAATTTAGTAATCGATAACCAAAGTAATATTTGGATTGGCACCAATTTAGGAATGGCTAGTGGTTTAATAAATAGCAATAATTCGGAAACACCTAAACCAATTATTAAATCCATTGAATCGGGTTTTAATCAATACGGTTCTGATAAAACTGGTCGTTTTTTAATAAATTCCACCATTAAAGTTAACTTTTCGGTCCCTCTTTATCCGGTTAAACATCTGGCTTATATGTACTGTTTAGGTAATGGTGTTGTTGAAAAATGGGAGGAATTAAAAACGAACAATGAGTATTTGGTATTCGAAAATTTAAAACCCGGAAAATATACTTTTAAGCTTAAAGCCAAAGGAAAAGGGTATTACAATTGGAGTGATTCCGCAACCTATGAATTTGAAGTTTACAAAAAGTGGTACACCCATTTTTGGACCATCGGTATTTTTTATTTTCTGATTTTAGTATTAATTGGAATATATTTGAGATTTCTGAAACAGCGAAACGAATGGGAAAAAAAGAAATTGGAAGTAATAATCGAACAACGCACAAAAGCATTGCTTGATCAAAATGAAGAGTTAAAAGTACTGAATAATAATTTAAATAAAGCTAAAGAAAGTGCTGAAGAAGCCATAAAATCAAAGGATCGATTCTTTTCCATATTGGCGCATGATTTAAAAAGTCCATTCAATACCTTGATTGGTTTTTCGGAATTACTGGCAAATAACCGTGATCAAATTCCTGAGGAATCAATGCAGGAAATTTTTGAAGATATGCTAAAGACCTCTGAAAACACTTATAAGTTATTACAAAACCTGCTCGATTGGGCGCGTTCTCAAACGGGTGCATTAGTAGTTGAAAATCGGATGATTGATGTTTCTTTATTGCTACAAGAAGTACTTGATACAATTCTACCGGCAGCCAAACAAAAGAATATTAAAATCATAATTTCACAGGAAGACAATTTATGGATTTATGCCGATGTTTCATTGATGGCAACATCCATTAGAAATATACTTTCCAATGCCATTAAATTTTCTTTTCCCGAAAGTATTATCGAACTTTCAGCTCAACGTGAAAATGATGATTGGGTATTGATCAAAATTAAAGATAAAGGAGTTGGAATTCCAAAGGATAAGATTCCTTTTCTTTTTAGTATCGAAAATAACACCTCCAGTATAGGAACCGCTTCTGAAAAAGGAACAGGGCTGGGTTTAATTCTTTGTAAAGAGTTTATAGAACGGTGCAACGGAACAATATTCGTTGAAAGTATTGTGAACAAGGGCTCCCTTTTTACTCTTAAAATACCGGCTAAGAATTAATCCGATAATATCTTCACTCTATATAGTTCTTTTTGCTGCAATTACTAAGTACTATAAACGTGCAATAAATCAGTTTTTAATGCATACCATGTAGTATCTTTGTCCTTTGATTAAAAACTGAGAAAAAACCATAAATGAATATAGAATTAATTTCAAACAAAACGCAGAGTTGACCGGTGGTAGTTTTCAACTATCTTCTGTTTTAGGAAAAGGAACCCAAATTTCAGCCGGTTTTGTAAACAATCACCTCGATAGGTTGCCGGTGGGCTATTTGGCTGGAACCTACCTGTTGCTTGTTGCTGCTAACCCAACCCTAAACTTCCTGATTACCCATAATACAGATATAGATTCTTATGTTCTCGATACCAGCAAAGTTAAAAGCCTTTTGGCTGATATTCCCATCAACGATCATTCAGTACGTGAGTTTTTAAAAGAAATGATTCAGGAAAATTTGGAAGCAATAGGAACAGAACGATATTTATATAAAGAAGCATTTTTCTAATCTATCGGTTGCATAAAAATCCATTTCCTCGAAGTCATTAAAACTACTAGTGTTTTAGTCCAAATAACATGACAAATATTAGGTTTGTTGTTAAACATACCTCTATTTAAATCAATTCAAGATTAGTTAGAATCCAATTCATTACTGATTTTTTCAAGTTCCTATAAATGAGGAAAATATTTTAATCAGGTATTTTGTTGATTATTTAAACCTGATAAAAATCATATTAAAAAATCCTTATATAAAACCAATCTAAATAACTGATATAGCCTGTGTTATACTTTTTTCGTAAACTTGCACTGAATTTCAACCGAACTTTAGAAGTATTTAAAAAAATATAATTGTATGGTGCAAGTTAAATCGTTGGCTGATTTGCAAAACCTCAAAGCAAGTTTGCAAAACAAATTAGAATTACGGGAGAAAGGCGAAAAAGCTGATTCCTTGGTGCAGATTAAGGTAGCTATGGCAACCTGCGGCATTGCCTCCGGCGCAAAAAAAATAATGGAGTATTTTATGAATGAATTGGAGAAGCGCAGTATAGGAGCTGTTGTAACTCAAACTGGCTGTATGGGCTATTGCTATGCCGAACCAACCGTTGAAGTTAAATTGCCCAATCAGGAACCGGTAGTTTTTGGTTATGTTGACTTGAAAAAAGTGGATGAGATTATTGAAAAATACATCAAGAATGGGGAGTTAGTTAACGGTATCATCCCTGTGAATTACGAAACTATTGACGATAATAACAAATAGGAGGAAGTTATCATGGCAAAATATAAAATGCATCTTCTTGTTTGTGGTGGAACTGGTTGTAGGGCATCGGCAAGCGATGCCATAGTAGGAAAACTACAAAAAGAATTGGATGAAAAAAACCTTCAGGATGAAGTACAAGTAGTGATGACCGGCTGTTTCGGATTCTGCGAAAAAGGCCCCATTGTAAAAGTACTTCCCGACAATACGTTCTATGTTCAGGTAACTCCCGACAATGCAAAGGAGATTATTGAAGAACATGTAATTAAAGGGCGTAAAGTGGAACATCTTTTATACAAAGATCCAACTACAAAAAAAGAGATCAGCGATTCAAAACACATGGGTTTCTATAAGAAACAGTTGCGAATTGCCTTGCGCAATTGCGGAGTTATTAACCCTGAAAATATTGATGAAGCGATAGCTAGAGATGCCTATTCAGCATTAGCAAAAGTATTGGGCGAAATGACTCCCGAACAAGCCATCCAAGAGATGATTGATTCCGGATTACGCGGTCGTGGAGGAGGTGGTTTCCCTACCGGATTGAAATGGAAAATTGCACTAAGCAATAAAGCCGATCAAAAATATGTGGTTTGCAATGCCGACGAAGGTGACCCCGGAGCATTTATGGATCGTTCCATTCTGGAAGGCGACCCACATTCGGTTATTGAGGCTATGGCCATAAATGGATATTGCATTGGAGCCACCAAAGGGTTGGTTTATATTCGGGCAGAATACCCATTGGCTATTGAACGGTTGAAAACAGCCATTAAACAAGCCCGCGAATACGGATTGTTAGGCAAAAACATATTAGGAACCGGGTTTGATTTTGATATTGAATTGCGTTATGGAGCCGGTGCCTTTGTTTGCGGTGAAGAAACCGCTCTTATCCATTCTATGGAAGGCGAACGCGGCGAACCTACCTTTAAACCGCCATTCCCGGCAGAATCAGGTTATCTGGGCAAACCAACCAACGTGAACAATGTTGAAACTTATGCCAATATTCCTGTGATTTACTTAAAGGGAGCCAATTGGTTTAATAAAATTGGTACTGATAAATCAAAAGGAACCAAAGTGTTTGCTTTAGCCGGTAAAATAAACAATGTAGGATTGATTGAAGTGCCCATGGGTACCACCTTGCGGGAAGTTATTTACGAAATTGGCGGTGGCATTAAAGACGGTAAAAAATTCAAAGCCGTCCAAACAGGTGGTCCATCGGGTGGTTGTTTAACTGAGAAACACTTGGATACGCCCATTGATTACGATAACTTAATTGCTTCAGGCTCCATGATGGGTTCCGGAGGTATGATTGTAATGGACGAAGACGACTGCATGGTTTCAATTGCCCGATTCTATCTTGAATTTACCGTAGAAGAATCGTGTGGCAAATGCTCCCCTTGCCGAATTGGAAACAAAAGGCTTCATGAACAATTGGATGTTATTTGCAAAGGAAAAGGAACCAAAGATGATTTAGAAAAGCTAAAAAACTTAAGTTTGGTTATTAAAGACACCTCTTTGTGTGGCTTAGGTCAAACTTCTCCAAATCCGGTTCTTTCAACGCTCGATAATTTTTACCACGAATATATTGAACATGTTCACGATAAAAAATGCCGTGCCGGAGTTTGTAAAGATTTGATGAAATACCTCATCGACAACGAACATTGCGTAGGCTGTACCGCTTGTGCCCGGGTTTGTCCTGTGGGTGCTATTGCCGGTGAACGGAAAGGTCCTCATACCATTGACCAGACCATTTGCATCAAATGTGGTGCCTGTATGGAAAAATGTAAATTTAATGCTATCAGCGTACAATAAAAAAGGAGATTGAATAATGGAATTTGTTAACTTAATCATAGATAATAAGCCCGTTAAGGTAGAAAAGGGAACCAGCATACTTAAAGCGGCGCATTCCGTGGGTATAGACATACCAACTTTATGCTACATGAGCCTGGGCGACATGAATATTGAAAACAAACCCGGTGGTTGCCGCATTTGCGTGGTTGAAGTTGAGGGACGTAAAAACCTGGCTCCGGCCTGTTGCACCGATGCCCATACCGACATGGTAATTAAAACCAATACCATGCGGGTTTTGAATTCCCGTCGCACTGTTTTGGAATTAATCCTTTCCGACCACCCGGCCGACTGTTTGATTTGCGCCAAATCGGGTAATTGCGAATTGCAAAGCATGGCTCACAAATTAGGAGTACGCAAAATTCACTATAAAGGTGAAATGTCAACCTACAAAGAAGACTTTTCACCAACTATCATCCGCGATATGGACAAATGTATTATGTGCCGTCGTTGCGAGATGATGTGCAATAAAGTGCAAACCGTGGGTGCTCTATGGGGTATAAACCGGGGATTTCAATCGGTTGTATCACCGGCATTTGAAATGGATTTGGAAAAATCGACCTGCACTTATTGTGGTCAATGTGTGGCAGTATGCCCTACCGGAGCTTTAACTGAAGTGGATCATACCAATCAGGTTATCGGTGCCTTAGCCGACCCTAAAAAAACAGTAGTAGTTCAAACAGCTCCTGCTGTTCGTGCCGCTTTAGGCGAAGAATTTGGCATGAAACCCGGAACGTTGGTTACCGGAAAACTTACGGCTGCTCTGCGTCGGTTGGGTTTCGACTATGTATTTGATACCGATTTTGCTGCCGACCTTACCATAATGGAAGAAGGAACGGAATTATTGGGTCGCTTAGGTCGCCATTTGGCCGGTGATAAAACCGTTAAACTGCCCATGCTTACTTCCTGTTGCCCGGGTTGGGTAAACTTTTTTGAAAAACAATTCCCTGAATTAAAAGATATTCCTTCAACGGCCCGCTCACCGCAACAAATGTTTGGAGCCATTGCCAAAACGTATTTTGCCGATCAAATAAAAGTCGAACGGAAAGACATGATGGTAATATCGGTAATGCCCTGTTTAGCAAAAAAATGGGAATGTCAGCGCGATGAATTTGCTACCGATGGCAGCCCCGATGTGGATTTCTCCATTTCAACCCGCGAATTGGCTAATTTGATTAAAGGGGCCAACATTGATTTTAATTCGTTGCCCGATGAAGAATTTGATAACCCCATGGGGGAATCAACCGGTGCCGGCGTAATTTTTGGAACAACAGGCGGAGTTATCGAAGCTGCCGTTCGCACCGCTTATGAATTGCAGACCAAAAAGAAACTGGAAAAAGTTGATTTTGAAGAATTGCGCGGTTTTGAAGGAGTGCGTGAAGCTACCATTGATTTTGACGGGTTACCAATCCGCATTGGTATTGCCCATGGTTTAGGAAATGCCCGCAAATTACTGGAAGATATTAAGGCAGGTAAATCCAACTTCCATGCAATTGAGATTATGGCTTGTCCCGGTGGATGCATTGGAGGTGGCGGACAACCTCTTCACCATGGTGATAGCTCGATATTGAAAGCACGCCAAATGGCTCTTTACGAAGAGGACAAAAATAAACCCATTCGAAAATCACACGAGAATCCTTTCATAGTGAAACTATACAAGGAATTTTTAGGAAAACCGATGAGCGAGAAAGCGCACCACCTGCTGCATACACATTATTTCGATAAAAAGAACGAATTTATTATTGAGTAGAGCCAATTCCTGTTGAACGAATTAAAGAAATGAATTATGTCAAGCGTTAAAATAAAACTGAATCCCAAAGAGGTTGAAAAATTAAAAGAAGTTTGCACTTCATTTAACAACGAAGGAGGCGAATTAATCAACGTGCTTCATAAAGCCCAAGGTATTTTTGGATACTTGCCGGCTGAAGTTCAGGAGATTGTAGCTGCTGAATTGAATGTTCCGGTGGCTAAAGTATATGGAGTAGTAACGTTCTACTCATTCTTTACCATGATACCCAAAGGGCTGCATCCCATATCAGTATGTACTGGAACTGCATGCTATGTGCGTGGAGCTGAAAAAGTACTGGATGAGTTTCGCCGAAGGCTTAAAATACAAGTGGGTGAAACCAGTGCCGATGGAAAATTCTCATTAAGTTGTTTGCGTTGCGTAGGGGCCTGTGGATTGGCTCCTGTGGTTATGGTAGGTGAAAAGGTTTACGGAAGGGTTTCGCCCGATGGCGTAGCCGAAATACTGGCTGAATACGAATGAAATAGAATATTATAAAAATTTAGAGAGGCTCCTTTCCTGAGAGCCTCTCTTGTATTTTCAGTTTTATTGGAAAAAACTTTAAAGTGAATTCATCATCTTATTAAAAAGCTCGTTGGGTATCAATCCAGTTTCATCAACAATATATTCTGGTTTTAACCGATTTACAAAATACATATCCACCAGTTCTCCCCCTTTGGTTTTAATCTTACCGCGATGCTCACATTCAAAAAAATCACTCACGTATCCATAGGTTGCTTCAGAAATATTTACCCGTCCCAATTCACCTTCAGCTTGCATACGTGCTGCTAAATTAACCGTAGTGCCCCAAATATCATATATAAATTTTTTCTTACCAACCACTCCTGCAATAACATCGCCTGAATGGATACCGATTCGGCATTGCCATTCCAATCCTAAGGCTAAACATTCAGCAGGCTGGCTGTTTTTTACATATTGTTGCAACTCTAATCCCGCCAAAACCACATCAATTGGGTTACTGCGATTACTTAATGGCAATCCGCCAACACACATATAAGCGTCACCAATGGTCTTAATTTTTTCTATATAATATTTATCAACAATATCATCAAAAGCTTTAAAATAAGAATCCAAAATACTTATTAAGTCTTTTGGCGCCAATTCCTTAGCAATATTTGAAAAGTTAACAAAATCAAGAAATAGTACAGTAGCGAGCTTATAACTTCGAGGTTTTACCTCTCCCTTTGATTTCAATTGACGCCAAACTTCAAATGGAAGAATATTCAACAGCAATTTATCAGCTTTTCGCCTTTCCTCATCAAGAGCTAAATTCTTAGTATTAATTTCCTTCTGTTGCTCCTCAAGCAGTGAATTTGAACTTTTTAAATGGTTGGTTAGCGCAATCATGTATTCATTTTTCTGATTGAGCGCCTCCTCGGCTTCTTTTAACTTGGTAATATCGGTTTCAATGGCAATAAACTTATCAATGCTGCCATCAGCAGATACAATTGGAGTAAATGTGGTTTGAATCCATTTGAATTCACCGGAATGAGTCAAACATTCAGCCACATAATTTACCGATTTTTTAGTCTTAACACAATGCTCAACCTTTGCAATAATTTCGGGATTTTTACTTGCTTCAAAGATAGAACGGCCAAATTTTCTTTTGAATTCATCGAGTGTATAGCCATATAAACGGTTAAAACCTTCATTTACCCACTCAATTTCCCCTTTTGCATCAAAAATTATAAAGGAGTTGTCGGCCCGGTCCATCAATAGAAACAACTTGTCCATTAAATTTAATGTTTCCTGACGATTGTTGTTTTCAATTACCATTTCATTCCAACGACTGAATTGTTTCAATTGGTTCTCAATCCGGCTCAATAACTCAATTTCATCGCATTTATTTCCGATGTAATCGCTGGCTCCTGACTGAAATGCTAAACGACTGTTATTTGGAATAGGAAAGGGTGAATTATCAATAACAATAATTGGAATATCACGCAGACCTTCTTGCTGTTTCAATTGCTCAAAAAGAGTAACTTCCTGAAAAAAGTTGTCAGAAATAATTGAAAGAATCAAATCAACTTTTTGCGATGAAACAAACTCACTTAAAGAATGGATGCTTTTTAACGTAAGGATATCATACTTAGTGCAACAGTTACTAAGCAATTCGTAGTATTCCGTATCATTTCCTACTATAAGTATCCGGCTGCTCACAAGCAAAAATTATTAGTATTATTTGAAAGTGGAATGTGGCATTTTTTTTTGGAAAATGCAAGGGAGGGAGGAATAAAAAGGGTATTCTTAAAAAACAGTTTTAACTATTATACTAGTTTATTGCTAATTTAGATTCATTATGAGGTTTTTTGACTAAAAGTTTATTTTGTCCAATTTTCTATTTTCAAACCATCTATCCGTTCAAACTCTCTTACATTATTAGTAACCAGGGTTAAATCAAGACTTTTTGCATGAGAAGCAATCAAAGTATCTAAGGGACCAATAGGCGTACCTTTTCTCTCTAATTCCGCACGAATTTTTCCATATTCAATAGTTGCATAAAAACCAAAATCCAAAATTTCGATCGGAGTTAA
>DYQV01000480.1 GCA_020719105.1 Rikenella microfusus | reverse complement strand
CCAATGCCCATCGAACATTCACACCTTTCGCTGTGCTCAGGTATGAATAAAGCGGTTTAATATCCAGTTATCTAAATAAACTACCTCGCAGCAAAGCTGTCGAGGTATTGATTGAAAACATTTTTTCATTCGAAGCAGACTAAATAATTTGGTTACTCAAAATTAAAGTCTCACTGATTTAAAAACAGAAGCAACCTTTTTATAACATTCTTATTCTAATATAGTGAATTAAATAAAACTTGCTATGAAAACAATCAATCCTTCTTTTCTTATGCTTTGTTTCCTTCTATTGGCAATAAGCTTTGAAACAGTATCACACCCTATTCAGGGGAAGGTGTATAATGCAAAAGTAAATGCCCCTGAAACCAATCATTGGGTTTATTTTGTTAAACCTTTATCGGGTGATACCTTATCAACCAAAACAAATAGTGATGGATTTTTTTCCATGGATTTCGAATTTGAATCGGCTGATTCATTTTATGTAAATGTATTTACAATCGATCCTTGCTATGGATCCGTACTCAGTAGATCATTCTTTCCCTTTACTTCATCTAACTTTGTTGAATTCAATGTTTGTGCTGACACCATAATTGACACCAATTGTGAAGCCCGTTTTGAGTATTATACTGGAAGCTGGAATGATACCGTGATTTCTAGCGATGGAACTATTGATAGCAGTTATTCCATGGTTTATTTTTATGATCAATCCGTCGGAACAATCAATAACTGGCTTTGGGATTTTGGTGATGGTACCGGTTCTAATGATGAAAACCCAATACATACATTCACAAACTCGGGTGAATACTTGGTAACCTTAACTATTTCAGGCCCTGATTGTAAAAACTCTATCCAAAATTGGATATATATTGGTTATACCGAACCGGACTGCATGGCTTGGTTTTATTATGATTTCGGGTACAATTATGATTCAACAGAATACTTTATGGATAGTACTGAAAACAATCAACTCACGGTTTATTTTCATGATTATTCCAATGGAAACCCAACTTATTGGAAATGGGATTTTGGGGATGGATTCTCATCGGAAGAACAAAACCCGGTTCACACCTATTTAGTTCCAGGTGAATATTATGTGTATTTATACATTTCAGGTGAAGGCTGTGAAAATTGGTATTCGCAAGTAATTTGGGTTGGAAATTACGAGCCCCCTTGTCAGGCAATGTTTGGATACGATTATTATAATTGGAGCGACTCAACTACATCAAATGGAGATACCGCAACAAACAATTTGAATACCCTATATTTTTACGATTATTCTTATGGCAACCCAACCCAGTGGAAATGGGATTTTGGTGATGGCGATTTCTCAAAGGAACAAAATCCTTGGCACAGCTATACCAAAGAAGGAAGTTACTTAGTTTCGCTTGAAATTGCCAATGAATCATGCAGCAGTAGCTATTCACAGTACGTTTATGTTGGCAATTATGTTGATGATTCTATTTGGGAACCCGAATCTTGTCAAGCCTATTTTTATCCAATTATCGAGACTAATAACAAAGTAACTTTTATTAATCAATCGTATGGTTCTATAATTGACAATTTATGGGATTTTGGTGATGGTACCTCCAGTAACGAAGTGAATCCTATACATCAATACGCAAATCAAGGGGAATATTTAGTAACACTGGGAATAAACACACTTGATAATTGTGCGTCAAAAATTGAAATGTTTGTTTGGGTTGGTAATTATGATACGGTTTCTAACCTTTCTGCACTGTTCTTTCCTGAGATTACTGGGAATACAGTAACCTTCCACGATAAATCAGAAGGAATTATTGATAATCGGTACTGGGATTTTGGTGATGGCACAAGTAGCACCGCAAAGAATCCGATACATAGTTACGAAGAATTAAAAACCTATTACGTTACTCTGGGTGTAAGTAACAGTGTAGCTGTGCGAACTTTTACAATGGAAATAAATCTTGCTGACGGAACTTTCAAAGGATATTTTGGCAATGAAAGCGGTACTGCCGTAGCTCCCAATCAAAACATTTCAACGGTGAATGTTTACCCCAATCCTGTAATTGATAAATTCACCCTTGATTTTAATAGCCAGTTTACTGGTACAGGTGATATCATACTTTATAATTTATCAGGTCAAATGATGCAAAAAGAACAACTGATTTTTAAAAATGGGTTTAATACTTTCGATATAACTACCGATTTGCTTGAAAAAGGTGTGTATATCATTCAAATTAAATACGACAATCAACTAATTGCAACAAAAAAGATGATGAAATAGTATTTATTTTGAAAATTACCTAGTTAACCCGCTTTATTCATACCTGAGCACAGCGAAAGGTGTGAATGTGCGATG
>DYQV01000479.1 GCA_020719105.1 Rikenella microfusus | reverse complement strand
ATTTTACATCGGGATAGCTACACCCAAAATTGGGATTATTTTTTCTCCCAATATTAAGGTGTAGCTTAATCGTCAGGATAATTAATGAATAATCCGGGTTAAAGCAGGAACGCATTTGCTGGTTGAATCTACCATGTTCATTGAAATCTGATTAATATACATTCACTATTTAATATTTATTAGCTTTGTCATGAATACAGTAAGCTGAAAGCATGGGCAATTAGCTTAGTTTGCTATATAATCAGTTTATGTTTATTCAATATTGATATGAATATTAAAATCAGTTGCTTTTTAACCTTTTAATTATTAAAAAAATGAATAAAACCGCTACCAAAAAAATGACTCTATTGCTGATACTTGTTGCACTTTTTATTAATGGGCAAGCACAAATAACAGCACAACAAGCAATTGTGGCCATGGAACGTGGTATTAATATGGGTAATACGTTGGATGCTCCGAACGAAGGCGAATGGGCAGGTAAAGCTCAGGAGTATTATTTTGATATGTACAAAGAGGCCGGTTTTAAAACCGTTCGCATCCCTATTACTTGGGGAAATCATCTTTCATCCACATCACCCTATACAATTAATGCTACGTTTTTAAATAGGGTCGAAGAAGTTGTGAATTGGGGTCTTGACCGTGATTTATTTGTAATTATTAATGCACACCACGATACCTGGATAAAAGATGATTATGTTGGCCAAAAAGCTCGGTTTGATTCGCTTTGGGTACAAATTTCCGATAGGTTTAAAGATAAACCGGAAAAATTACTATTTGAAATTTTAAATGAGCCACATGGGGCAATAACTGTAGCACAAGTTGATGAATTGAATGCACGGGTTTTGGGAATTATACGCAAAGCAAATCCAACCAGAGTGGTTATTTATTCAGGAGCTGGATGGAGTAGCTCAACTGATTTAAAAGCTGCCGCTATTCCAAATACAGATGATCCCTATTTAATAGGAAATTACCACTCCTATGACCCTTGGGCATTTGCCGGTGAAAGTACTGGCATTTGGGGCAGTACGAGCGATGTAAATGCCATGATAAATCAAATGGATGGTGTTGAAACTTGGTCGCAGACGCACAACATTCCAGTACTGATTGGCGAATTTGGAGCCAGACGCGAATGCGATTATAATTCACGGATGTTTTATTATGCTACTTATACGGAACAAGCTTTAAAGCACGGTTTTGCCTTTACAGTATGGGACGATGATGGCTGGTTTCAGGTATTGCAGCGGAAAAATGCCAAATGGAACGACCTTAAAGATATTTTGATTCATACCTCTGACTCCTCGATTACCGCATTGAAATTAGTAACAGTGGATGATACCGCCATTCAGATTTCGTGGACCAGCCGCACCAATGCAGAACTAGTTGAAAAAATAGTTATTGAAAAACGAATGCAAAACACCAACTTTACTGTAATTACTGAACTCAATCAAACGTCAACCAACACTTTTATTGACCGAAATACCACTGCATTTGATTATAGCTATTACCGGGTTGTAGATGTTTATGCTGATGATACCATTCCTTCCTATCCAGCAAACTTATTCAGGATTGGAACTTATCGCACACCTTTTTCCGATTCTGCCATTGCAGTTCCAGGTATAATAGAAGCCGAAAACTATGATATTGGCGGCGAGTTGTTGACCTACCACGATATTGATTTTGTTAACCAAGGTGGAACATACCGTACGGATGGCGTTGACATTAAAAAAGCGAGTGCTTTTTACTATGTTTATAATGTTGAAGTAGGTGAATGGCTTGAATATACTATAAATGTTGCCAAAGCCGGAAAATATAGCATAACAGCTTATCTGGGCTCAACAGCAGATGGAGGTAAAATGCAGTTAGCTTTTGGTTCTATTAAATCACCTCTCATTGCAGTGCCTAAAACAAACAGCTCTGTAATCTTACAACCAGTTACAGTAACTGTTGATTTACAACAAGGGTTGCAAATTATGCGTTTGACTGTTAAGGCGATACCCACGTTTAGCATCGATAAATTAGAGTTTTCAGAATACGTATCTGTTGCTGACCAACCATTGAATGATTTGAGAATTTTTCCAAATCCAGTAGCTGACTTGCTGGAATTAGATATTTCAGGACAGCGGATTGAAAAAATCCAAATTTTTAACAGTTTAGGAAAGCTAATGATTACCCAGAAAATTAATGCTGAAAAGGAAATTATTAATGTTTCAAATTTAAAAAGCGGTATCTATTTAATAGTTGCTGAGGGAAATACTGAATATTCCAGAGCAAATTTTGTAAAACAATAGTTTTTAACCCGCTTTATTCATACCTGAGCACAGCGAAAGGTGTGAATGTGCGAT
>DYQV01000478.1 GCA_020719105.1 Rikenella microfusus | reverse complement strand
ATCGCACATTCACACCTTTCGCTGTGCTCAGGTATGAATAAAGCGGGTTAAATAAAGAAACAAATAAACGTTGAATGTAAAAATAGCTTCATTAACCCGTTTCACTAATCCGTTTCAAACGATCGTAGTCAATAATTTGAAACCTCTTTCCATCAATATGAATCAATCCTTCGTCTTTAAATTTTTTAAGCATCCTAACTACCGTTTCTGGGCTTATGCCTGATAATTCAGCCAAATCTTTACGTGAAAGATTCAAATCAAATTCCGATGCTTTAAAAATCCGATCGGCTAAACAAAGCAATATGTCTGCCAAACGCCCATACGATTGTTTATGCGTTAAGCAAAAGAACCGTCCATTTATCTGAACACTATTCGAAATTAAAATATCAATTACTTCCTTAGCAAATTTTGAATTCTGGAGCAATAACTGCTTGAAATAATTTATATCAATTTGTTTAATTTCCGAATCAAGGTAAGCCATGGCCGAATACTGAAAATTGTTATTATCACTGCTCACCGATGATAACCCAAGTATATTTCCGGGCGGAATAATTTTCAACACCAACAAGTTTTGCCCATTATCTAAAAAAACTTTAGCTAACCCTTTTTCAATATATAAAATGTGTGATGCAAAACCACCCTGTTTGCATATAATCTCCCCTTTTTTATAGTTGATTACAACCGATTTAGCTTCTAACATCCGTTGTTCGTCTGGAGTTAGTTTTTCAAAGCAAGCACAATGGTGAGAGCTTAAAGTGCAGCCCATAAATTGATCCAACATAACTAATTACAAATAAATTTATGCAAATATATAATAAAAACATATCATTTCTTGATCTGGATCAGCTTTCCATAGTGTCATAAAGCAGCCCGAAGGTGTATCTATGAAACGAATAATTCTTTTGTTGCGAAAAACAAAACATGAATCTTTATACCAGAATTATAACGATAAAACATAACTATGAAAAGACCAATAACGCCCCTTTTATTCACATTCTGTTTTGCTTTATTTATTGGGTTGAATAGCTGCACCCATAATCCTTTAGTCACTGAAGCACCAAAAAGCCCGGTAGCATCATGCGAAGGATGCCATACCAATTATGCTCATCTGCAACAAGTATATACACCCGATACTGCACCGCCAGCCGGCGGCTGTGGTGGGGAGGCACCTCATTACGAACCCTACGACAGGGTTTATATGGGTGGCGCTGGATTTGAGGCTTATAAAACATCAGGCCACTATTCCATGGGTTGTATTGCCTGCCACAATGGAACCGATAAAACCGATAATAAAGAATTGGCTCATTCCGGTAATTTTATTTCGCACCCTTCGGCTTATGCCGAAACTAAATGCGCTGGTTGTCATAAGGAAATTGTGGACAATTTTAAAACCAGCATCCACAATGGAACCGGCCAAAAACGCAAAGTAACTATCCGGAGCGGGTTAAACGGACCTGAAGATTTTGATAAACTTCCGCAACACCAAATTGAAGGCTATACCAATAATTGTGCTACCTGCCACGGAACTTGCGGTAACTGTCACATTGTACGTCCCCCAATTGGCGGTGGTGGCTTATCGAATGGGCACAACTTCAATAAAACACCCGACATGATCAACGTTTGTGTTACCTGTCACGTTTCGAGAGGTGGACATGCCTACTTGGGTGCAGCACCCGGCACTAAGCCCGATGTACATTTAACATCAAAAAGCTTTACCTGCCTTGATTGCCATAACGGTGAAGAACTTCACGGCGATGGGGTAAAAGTGGATCAACGATATGCCTATTCAAAATTACCAAGCTGCGACGAATGCCATAAAGAAATTAATACAAAAAATATGTACCATACCGAGCATTATGACGATTTCAACTGCCAGGTATGTCACTCACAGAATTATAATAACTGCGGAAGTTGCCACATACATGGCGAAGGGGCTCGCGTTCCATCCTATCTAGGCTATAAAATTGCCGTTAATCCATTACCCGATATAAAAAGCGGATACGATTTTACTCTGGTTCGCCGAACGTTGGCCGCGCCTGATAATTGGGAGGTTTACGGAGTGGATGAATATGCCAATTTTGATTCTTTTCCAACCTACAATTACACTTCTCCTCATAACTTGTTGCGCTGGACTACCCGCACAAAAGTTGAAACAGGAACTTCCTGTTCTTCAAATTGCCACATAAGGAATGAAGGAGGTGTATTTATAAACAAAGATTTATTCCTGTTCCAAAATGATTTATTGGATTGGGAAAAAAATGCCACCAATCCTATTACCGTAGATGGCAAATTACCTGAAAGCTGGATGAAATAATACACCTTATATTTTAATTTATTTAAAC
>DYQV01000477.1 GCA_020719105.1 Rikenella microfusus | reverse complement strand
ATTGAGGTGTAGCTTAATCGTCAGGATTATTAATGAATAATCCGGGTTAAAATATTTATTGTTATTTTGCTTCTGTTCATTTAAACATTTGACCTGTAAGTGGTGTGAAAAAAATTGTGCTAATCATTGGTTTTTTGGTTAATTTTAATTGGCTGTATTCGCAAAATACTATCGATAGCCTTTTTGTGACCATTAAAACCAATTTATTACCTTCAGAAAAACTTACCTTTTTATTTAATTATTGCGAATTGAATGTGAGTAAAAATCCCAATGCCATAAAGCAAATTTTGGATGAAGCTAAGGACTATATGGATAAAAACAACCTGAACCATCGTAAAGGAGACTATTCATTTCAATACGCTACTTATTTTGCCATTATTCATAACTACGACAGTGCAAAAACTTTATACTATCAATCGCTCCAATTGGCACCTGAAAACAATAGCGATTTACTTTGTAAAATAAGTACTAAACTTGCTTCAATATACCGAGAACAAGGCCTTTTACAACAAGCATTAGAGAATGCAGAAAAAGCAATAAACCAAACTAAAACTTCGAATAAGAATACAGTCGTTGCCGACGCGCTTATTGAATTGGGTGCAATAAATTGTGAACTGGAACTATTTGACCTAGCGCTTTCGGAATATCAGCAAGCAATTGGATATTATAAAGAACAAAAAGATACCATCAAAGCAATTTCAGGTTATTTAAGCATTGGTAAACTATTTTATGAGTGGGGAAATTTTCCCATGGCACTCGATTATTATGACAAAGCATTGGTCTTATTTAAAAAGTTCCACCAAATTGAAGGTATAGCAACTTCCCATTTGTATAAGGGACAAGTTTTTGAAAAAAAGGGGGAATTACAGGAAGCACTCATCGCCTTCCAATTAGCCGCTGATAATTTCAATTTGGCAAATCATAAATACAAAACAGCATTTGTACTAAATCAAATGGGTAATATTGAAATTAAACGAAAGCACTTCACTGAAAGCAAGGAACTTTTGGAATTTGCCTATTCCCTAATGAAAGAAAATAAGGATTTGTATGGATTAGCTGAATCGTTGACCAACTTAGGCGATTTGTTTTTTGCTATGGAAAAATATACTGAAGGAGTTAAAAAGTATAAAGAAGCTTTAGCAATTTCTGAACAAATAGCTTCGCAAACCATGCGACTTGAATTGTATGATAAATTGGCAACTTGCTATTATGAAGCCGGCGACTATAAACAGGCCATGAATTTTCAGACCCAGTTTCATATAATCAATCGGCAATTCACTGCTAACGAATTTCATTTAAAGGCTTCAACTACAGAAGAACGAGTGGCTAAGGAAAGAAAAGAATTGGTTGCAGGCCAAGCTGAATTATTACAAGCACTCTCGCAAGAACGGCAGATCAAAAAAATTTGGATAACCATTGCTATCTCTTCACTTCTCATTCTCTTTATTGCTTTCGGAATTTACTATTTCTGGTCACAGAAAAAACTTGCCGATAAAGAGAAGAGGTTGAGCAACAAACTGCACCGAATAAACCGTCAGCAAGGATACTTAAAAAATTTAAAAACCCAGCTTGATGAATTACATAGAACCATTACGCTATATTTTTCCATTACTACACAAAGCATCCATGAGCCGGTACGGACTATCAGAAAGTTGGTTGAAACCAAAAATAGTTCCTCACAGGCTCCTGAATTATCACCAAACGAGCCTACCAACGAATCCATAATTATGGCTTACAACCTTTTGGAAAATTTACTTTATTGGTCGAGGCTTCAATTAGAAAAATTGGATATTGATCCAAGGAATCATCTGATTGAACCATTAATTGATGCAGTAATTCTATTGCAAAATCCAAGGGCGTTAACCAAAAATATTAAATGCCGAATGCATGTAGAATCAGGAATATCGGGATATTTCGATTATCAATTAATTGAAATTTCAATGCGCAACTTAATTGAAAATGCCATCAAGTTCTCAACATTCGATAGTGAAGTAATCGTACGGGCAAAAAAGGAGGGCAATACCATTCATATATCCATTTCAGATAATGGTATTGGATTTACCCGTGAACAACTAAATAGTATCTTTTTAGTAAATAAAAACTACATCTCACAAGGTACTCATGGCGAAAAAGGGGGTGGATTGGGATTGCTTTTAGCCAAAGTATTTATTGAACGTAATTTTGGAACACTTGTCATTGAAAGCTCTATTGCCATTGGCACTAAAGTACTGGTTATTTTACCCTGCTCAAAAAATCAGGCCGCCATTAAATAACTTTACATGTGCAAGTATTATTAACCCGCTTTATTCATACCTGAGCATTGCGAAAGGTGTGAATGTGCGAT
>DYQV01000476.1 GCA_020719105.1 Rikenella microfusus | reverse complement strand
ATATTGAGGTGTAGCTTAATCGTCAGGATTATTAATGAATAATCCGGGTTAATGCGCAAGTAATATTTAATTAGGTCGTCTATCTTTAAGTAAACAGTTTTGTAGTGGAAGAAAAATTCATACTTAAATTAATAGAAGGTTCAGAATCTGCTTTCAAAGAATTGGTTGAACTTTATAAAAACAAAGTATTCAATACCTGTTTTGGTTTTGTGGGAAATTATGCCGATGCCGATGATGTAGCACAAGATGTTTTTGTGGAGGTTTATCAATCCATTGGTTCATTCAAACAAGATTCCAGCCTCTCAACATGGATATATCGCATTGCAGTAAACAAGTCGCTTGATTTCCTGCGCAAAGCCAAACGGAAAAAGCGATGGTCATCACTAGTCCGGATATCAACCGATTCAAAGGATATACAAGATTTTGGCGCAGCACATAATCAAACACCCCATGTTTCTTTAGAGCAACAAGAACGAGTAGCGATTTTGAACCTTGCCTTATCAAAACTGCATACAAATCAAAAAACAGCTTTTACTTTAAAAAATTATGAGGACTTAAGTTATAGCGAGATTGCAGAGATTATGCAAATCACTGTTTCGTCAGTTGAATCATTGATTCATAGAGCAAAGAAAAATTTGCAAAAACTACTTTACAATTATTACTATTCTAAAAATTAACTGGTTAATGCGCAAGTTTTAACTTTCAATCACGTCATAAAATCACTTGAACACAAAATACATTATGAAATACCCATGAGCAGAATATAGCACACCAACAGAAAATGATTATTTTAAAAAATAACAATAGATTCTATATCAATAACATACAAAATATAAACACATGAAAACAAATGTGGAAATAGAACAAGAAATAAAAAAAACGATGGAATGTCTCAATGATTTTCCAAAAGCTACCGCCAACGATTTTTTTTATACCCGGCTATCCACCCGATTGATAAAACCGGAGAATGCAGGATTGTTGAATTGGTTTTTTGATTCCACTTATCTTAAACCTGCCTTTGCTATATTTTTTCTTGCCCTTAACCTTGTAAGTTTATTGCATTTCTTAAATACAAACTCCCAAATAACAGCAACACCGCAAACATCCACCGAAATTTTTGTGGAAGAATATTTACTCAATCAATCAACCGATACCTATTTAGTACTTAATGAAGAATAATTATGAATATCATTTATAAAAATAAACTATTGCTCTGGTCTGTAATTGTTTTAGTGGTTATAAATCTGGGCACCCTATCTACCTTTTGGTTAGCTACATTTGGGGAAGAAAGAACCAAGGAAAACAGCAGATACAGGAAAAACCCTATGGACAAAGGAATCCTATTTAGAGAGCTAAATCTAAACGATGAACAGGTTCTTTTTTATCAGAATGAAAAAGATAAACATTTCGCAAAAATTCACCAAATCAGAGATGAAATGGATTTTTACCATCGCTTAATTCATGAAGAGCTCTTCAGCGAAAATCCTGACACATTAAGAATGAATAACTTTGCCGATTCCATTGGCATATTAAATGCCCGGTTTGAAAAAGCTAATCTTAATCATTTCACTAATCTTAAGAAACAGCTAAATCCGGAACAATGCAGGAGATTTCAAAATATTATGGATAAACACTCTAAGAGGCCTGAAAGAGCAGAACCGCATAAATACCATAATAATAGAGATTAGTCAAAGAAATAATCAGGGTAAGAACAATCAATAATAAATTAAATATCAAAATGTAAATTAATAACTAAAATTATGAGAAATTTAAAATTCAAATCCACCCTTCTAGGATTGATTATCCTAATCGCACTTTCGGCTTCTGCTCAGCCCGGTATTAACAATAATAATCAGCAATGGGGTCCCAATCAAAATGAAAATGTACGGGCTAACCGATCGGATAAAATGATTGAAATGCTCGGCCTTTCAGAAGAACAAACCAAACAAATTGAAAAACTGAGGCTTGAAAATCAAAAAAAGATGCTTCCCCTGCGTAATGAGCTAAACGAAAAAAAAGCAAAAATGAAGACTCTTGAAACTGCTGAAACTCCAGACTTGAAAGCCATCAATAGCTTGATTGATGAGATGTCGGTAATTAAAACTAAAATGGCTAAAGATAGGGCTGCCAACCATCAGGAAGTAAGGAAACTGTTAAACGAAGAACAGCGAATCAAATTTGATATGCATGCAGGGAATAAAGGCATGCGCGGTAAAAATGGAATGCATGGAAGAAATTGCATGAATTAGAATTAACCCGCTTTATTCATACCTGAGCACAGCGAAAGGTGTGAATGTGCGATGGGCATTGGGTTGCAAAGCGGGAAGTTGAACTTCCCGCTTTTT
>DYQV01000475.1 GCA_020719105.1 Rikenella microfusus | reverse complement strand
TTAAGGTTGTAAAATCAGCTCCTGAAGCACCAACTGTTTTTGTAACATCAGCATTGGCATTACTGATCGTGAATCCGAATGTACAAAGGATAACTAAAATGTTGATTATTAATTTTTTCATAGATTATTAAGCAATTAGCTTTGTTAAATTCTTACTGTCGAAACGTGCGCAAATGTAATCCAATGCAAAAAAGCAGGATGAGCAAACATGTACGAATGTATCTTTTCGCACATGTTTAACATTACGCATAATGTTAATCGAAAAAGTTTAAGGAGTTGAAAAGTCTTTAATTACTTGAACAAGAAAGTAATTCGATTGATTAAAAGGTTATTTTACCGATTTAAAATAGAAGGAGGGGGTAACTCCAGTATAGAGTCTAAAGGCAGCATTAAATGATGACTTTGAAGAAAACCCAACCGAATTTGCAATCCCCTCAATTGTAAGGTTCCTATTTGCCGGATCAGTAATCATTTTTCTTGCTTCTTTAATTCTGTATTCATTTACCCAGGCATTAAAATTCTTATCGAATTTCTCATTAATTATCTGCGAAACATAGGACTTGCCAACTCCCGATCTATTAGCAAGATTAGCAAGTGTAAAGTCAGTATTTAGGTAAGGTTTGTCGCCCTCCATAATGCTTTTGATAATTTGGCTTAATTCCAGTTTTTTTTCTTCTGAAAGCGATGAATTAAGGTATTTTTTTTTAAATATTTCTTCTGAAAAAATATCTGTTGTTTCCTGTTCCGGTTTTAAGGGAGGGATAAAACTATCCTCATGATTTGCAATTTCAACATTTTTTTTGACAAGTTGCCTGTATGCTCGTCTCTTTTGAGATGTCTGAAATGAAATAATGATTACAACAAAAATCAAAATTATCATACCTCCAATTAAAATAAGCTGTATTGTGCGGCCACTTTTTAAATGAACTTGTAAAAGTTTTCTTTCAGATTGCAAAAGCTTTATTTCTGATTCCTTCATCTCCATATTAAAACCGTGCTCTAAATCAGCTATTCTGGTTTTGCTTTGCAAGCTGTAGATGCTATCTTTTAATTCAATAAATAATGTTTGGTATTCAAGAGCTTCTTTATGGTTTCCAACCTCTTTGTTAACTTCATACAAACCTTCGTAAGCGTTTTTTAAAAGTTCATTTGCATTAATTTCTTTAGCCAGGGTAAGGCCGCTTAAAAAATATTTTTTAGCGGTGTTATAGTTTTTTAGTTTTAAGTAGATATCCCCGATGTTATTATCAATATTGGCTATTTTATCTTTGCTGTTTAGCCCTGCAATAATACCTCTGGATTTCAGCAAAAATGCCAACGCTTCATAATACTTCTCTTCTTTACTAAAAACAAGGCCAATGTTAAGCAGTATTAGAGATTTGATGTTTTTATCATTGGATTCTTCACTTAAAATCAGTGCTTTATCATAATACTTCATGGCTTTATCCTGCTGATTATGATTGCTGTACAAGATACCAATATTATTATAAATATGCGGATGTATCTTTTTTATCTCAACATCATCAGGTAACTTTGCTTTTACCTTTTCCCAAATTTCGAGTGCAAGAATAAATTTCTGTTCAGCCTGGTCAAAATCGCCCACAATTTCATAAATTAAACCTATATTGTTAAGTGTTTTTGCCAGTCCTATTTCATTGTTCAGTTGCTGATAAATTTTTAGAGCGTTATAACTATACTCGAGAGCTTTGTCATAATGGGCTACATTAAAATACGCATTACCCAAATAGTTAGATAACTCCGCTAACGACAAGGAATCGTTACTTCTGGTAGCAATATCAATGGCAAGTTTGCTATAAAAAATGCAGGAATCGGGGTTATAGGAGGCGGAAG
Source organism: Rikenella microfusus (assembly GCA_020719105.1). Taxonomy (GTDB): domain Bacteria; phylum Bacteroidota; class Bacteroidia; order Bacteroidales; family SZUA-534; genus GWE2-40-63. The sequence continues at coordinate 501 of DYQV01000475.1, read as the reverse complement.
ATTTTAGTAATGATTTTAGGATCAATAAGGAGTCGTTGGTGGAAGCTGTAGTAAGTTTAATATTTTGCCCATCAGTAGCAGGAGTTGCATTTGCACAATAAATGCAAAACCAGCTAATCAGAAAAAGGCGAATAATTACAATGCTAATTCGTTTCATACAGCTACAAAAAACCACTTACATGTTTATTAATTAGTAGTTACTTTAGTAATGGAATAATTGGCAAATGTAGCATTTTTTGATCCTGGCTAAAATCTTCTTTAATCAACAACACGAAAACTTGCATCCATTCAGTTTAAGATGTCAATAAAACAGTTGTTAATAATTGAGTGTTCTCATTCATTTGTTTGTTATTTTGATGCGCCTGCGGGTGCAGGGCATAGCTGTCAGGTTAAGCTCAGAATTCAGATTTTCCATAGCCCAGTCCGCCAGACTTGGTCCGCCGGTTGGCGGATCAGTCGAACGCTGGCGGATTGGGATTTTAGGAATCTCCAAAGCAAAGA
>DYQV01000474.1 GCA_020719105.1 Rikenella microfusus | reverse complement strand
TCGGGTTTTCTTCGCTTAATCGTTCAATTTCTTTTTCAATATCTTCTTCGCTCCAACCTTTGTCAAGTAGTTTGTTTACATTGGTGTCGGGTGCAATGAATATTTTATCATTTTCAAACATTGTAATCATTCTATCTGTTGCCTGCTGAAAGTTTCCTAATGATTTTTTTAAAGCATAGAAACTACTTTCTAATCGCTTAACCAATTGGGTTTTTATAATAAACGCTAATGATTTAGAAACCGTTTCTGCATTTTCATAATACTTGTTTTGGATTTCTAAATTAAGACCTGCTATTGCTTGGTATCGGCTATATTTAAGTTTATCTTCATCGGTTAGATAAAAAACGGTTTTATGAAAAAGCATATTGAGTTTTTCATCCATTATATATTCCACCTTTTTAGGTGGTTCAACTTTAGGAAACTTGATGCCTTGCTCGGCTAAATCTGTTTTGTACTCTGATATGTTTTCTAAATCGGTTCGGGTTCTTCGAATTGTAATTGGTTCAATTACATTTTTGCGAATTTTTCCGTAAATGGTTCTTAGCTTGTTTACATCTAATTCGTCAAAACGCTTTAGCGTTTTGTATTGCTCCATTAGTGGCGCAAAGAATGATGTTAGGTTTGTAATTGGCAAGGTTGATTGTCTTGCATCCTGAAACATTTGAATTTGATAAAAAATATCGTCTGGTCTGTTGTTCAAAGGAGTTGCCGAAACCAAAATTACTTTTTTCTGCAAACCATCAATTAGTCCTTTGTTTGCTCGTGGACTTTTACAAATTAATTGTAAGTTTTGAAATGCCCCAGTTAAGTAATTACGGAACTTGTGGGCTTCGTCCACAATTATTAAATCGTATTCTTCTTTTGTCCAATAGTTTTGGTGGCCTTCTAATATTTTTTCAAGACTACCGTTAGTAATGAACTTGGTGTATTTGTCGATTTTAAAATCCTTAAAAGTATTTTTCCAGTTCTTCTCAATGGCAGGAGGATAAACAACTAATATTTTTGTATTTTCTCTTCCGTTTTGCATCAAAAACTTTTTCGCAACCATTGCAGCAATTACAGTTTTACCTAACCCCACAACGTCTGCCAACATAAAACCATTGTGTTTTAAAAGCATATTAAAACCTTCGTTTACAGCATCTACCTGATACGACAGTTTTTTGAAATTATGAGGTAAATCGCCCATTGAGTCTGGGTCGTAGTCAATATTTTTTCCGAAATATTCGGTTAATAGTTTAATGTAAAGTTCAAAAGGCGTTATTTCTTCATTCAGATAGGTTTCTTTTTTAATATTCTGAATATCTACTGGCAAAATGTCCACTGATTCAGACCACAATTTTTCAAATTCTTCTGTCGCAAACTGTACTTCTTCGTAATCATTCAACTGTACATTAAATTCATAATTGAAAAAATTCCCACCGCCAAGTCCAGCATCGGTGAGATTAGAAGAACCAGTTATTGTTGTTGCAGGTGTGTGTTGGTTGAATGGTTCAGGTCTAAGAATGTAAACTTTAGCGTGTATCTTTTTGTCGGGGTGTGCTTTTACTTGAATTTTCTTTTCAACAAGGTCTTCAATGAATTGTAAAATACCTTTTTCGGTTTCTTTATCGTAATTAGCCTTTTCAATGTCTTCCTGTATTTTCTGTATAAATTCTTCCTTGGTCTTTTCGTGATTTTTAAAAAATTCAAGTCCTTCTTTCTGAGCATCAGCAAGCATTCTGTCGATGTTGATACCAACTAAAATTCTAATATTTGGAACTTTCCCCAAAAAAGGTCTAATTCTAAAGTAACCCGAAGCCCTGAAATAACCAACTAAAGCGTCAAAATACTGTATGTTGGGATTATATGTGAATACTCCTTCAAACTTTTTGATTAAAGTATTTTCTTCGCTATTAGTAAAAAATTTTGTTGACATATATTTTCTTAATATTTAAGTGCAAAATACGAATTTATTTCGGGTGCGTTGGCAAAGAAATGGCTCTTTTGATTTTGCCGAAGGGTTGGCTTCGTGTGTCGGGGCAAAAGCAAATGTGCCATTTGTGGGCTGGCTGTAGAATTTCAAAATTTTTGTGCGGTGGGTCAAAAAATTAAAACACATTTGGGTCGGCAATGAGTGTCGGGTTATTTGTCTGTCAGTTTCGTTTTTCATTCCAAGTTTAATATTTCATTTAATGGGGTATCCGATCAACACCCGTGATTTTGACTAATAATTTCCTCATACGACACAGGTGCTGTTATTACAGCTTGTTCAATTAGCCGCAAGAATAAAAGTCCACGACTTGTTGATGTTCGCCTATTATATCTAACCCGGATTATTCATTAATAATCCTGACGATTAAGCTACACCTCAATAT
>DYQV01000473.1 GCA_020719105.1 Rikenella microfusus | reverse complement strand
ACACCGCCTAAAAGGTGGCGATACAAAAAAAATATGGCGCTTAAAGACTTTGAAAAATTACGGGAGCTTTTACTGAAAAACGAGCAATGGCCCTTGGTTTATATGTTCAAGTTTATTGTACCTAATTCGGGTGGTAAAATAAATGAAGTGGTAGCATTGCTTCCTATCGAAGGGGAGCTTTCGTTTAAACATACTCAAAACCTAAAGTTTGTTTCGGTTACTTGCAAGGCCACCATGGATTCCGCGGATGCTATTATTTTAATAACCGATAAAGCCGCTACAATTCCGGGGGTGATTGCACTGTAATCAAAAATAAGTATTAGCGACAGGTTAGTCTATTATCTGGAATTGATTTAAGCATGCAATTCCATTGTTTTTTTAGTTTTTCTTTTATGTTCTGCCATTTCTTCCTTAATCACTTCAGCCAATCGCTTTACTCCTTCGCGGTTTTGCGACTCGTTTACAAAGGAGAAATTCATACGCAACGTGTTTTTGCCCGAACCGTCGGCAAAAAAAACAGTGCCAATTACAAAAGCTACTTTCTTTTCAATGGCCTTGAAAAAGAGTTTTTCGGCATCCAAATATTCAGGTAGGGTTAAAAACAGGAATAATCCTCCTTCAGGTTTAGTCCAACTTACTCCCTCCGGCATGTTTGACTGCAATCCTTCCAGCATAATATCTCGACGCAGGCGGTACAAGTCAATGGTGTATTTAAGGTTAATTTCAAACCGGTTCGATTTGAGGTATTTAGCCGCTATTTTTTGAACAAAGGTTGCCGTACATAAGTCAGCAGACTGCTTTGATGTTATCAGTTTTTCATTAATGGCCGGATGCGCCAAAACCCATCCGATGCGAAATCCCGGAGCTACAATTTTTGAGAAAGTACCCAACGTGATTACCTGACCGGAATTGTCCAATTGATACATGAGTGGCTGGTGTTCGCCTTCAAATCGTATTTCGCGGTAAGGACTATCTTCAACTATTAATACATCGTATTTTATTGCTAGGGCAATTATCTGCAAACGCCTCCATTCCGGCATCGTTATTCCTGCAGGATTTTGAAAATCAGGGATGATATAGATGAATTTGGGTCTTTCTCCTCTGTTTTTTAGCTCAATCAGCTTTGATTCAAGCAAATCGGACCGCATGCCATACTCATCGAGCAGAACACCTTCCATAATGGCTCCGTAAGTTTGAAATGCGCTAATACCACCTAAATAGGAGGGTAATCCACAAATAACTTTATCACCGGGATTTAAGAAAACCCGTCCCAATAGATCCAAACCTTGTTGTGAGGCGGTGGTTATTATTAAGTTTTCAAGGGAACATTCCACACCTTCATCCTGATATTTTTTTACCAGCGTTTCGCGAAGCTCTTTTACTCCTTCGGTGGCGTCGTATTGCAAAGCCGCAGCACCATCTTCGTAAAGAACTTTGTTCACTATTTCTTTCAGGTCATCAATAGGGAAAGATTCTGGTGCAGGTAATCCTCCGGCAAATGAAATAATGTCGGGTTGTTGAGTCAGTTTCAGTATTTCACGTATGGCGGAACGCTTGCTGTTGTTGGCCATTTTGGAAAACAGGGATTGTAGGTTGGAAACCATAGCTCAATTTTTTGAAGGTTTATACTGTCAAAATTACTATCTATTTGTGATGTATTCTGTGTATGCTCTAAAACTTAGATTATTTAGCTGCTAAAATAGATTATGAAAGAAAATAGTTTGTAATTTGAGTGATTATTTAATTATTTGTAGCAAAATCATCTCTTTCTTAGTATTAAATTTTAACATATTGAAAATCATGATAAATTTGGATCCTATCGACAAGAAGATATTAAAAATTTTGCAAGAAGATGGACGCATCACCACCAAGGAACTGGCTGAAAAAATTCATCTTTCAAATACCCCGGTTTACGAAAGGGTTAAGAAATTAGAGAAAAGTGGAGTTATCAGAAATTACAAGGCTGAAATTGATCCCGAAAAAATTGGTAAAGGAACCACTATTTTTATAATGGCATCCATGAATAAGCATACCAAAGATGTGGTTGATAATTTTAAAAAGCAATTGATGTCGTTCCCTGAGGTGATGGAATTTTACTACATATCGGGCAATCACGATGCCATGCTCAAAATTATGGTCGATACTATGCATGAGTACAAGTTGTTTATTGAAGAGAAACTCTCAAATGTGGAGAATATTTATCAATTCCAAAGCATTTTTGCTATTTCAGGGGAACAAAAAACTGCCTTTGAGTTTTAGCATATTTGGTTTACTGGTTGCTGGTTTTTAATTTTTAATCAATGTTGTCCGGTTAACATTTTTAACCCGCTTTATTCATACCTGAGCACAGCGAAAGGTGTGAATGTGCG
>DYQV01000472.1 GCA_020719105.1 Rikenella microfusus | reverse complement strand
CTTAGTTATTTTCGTCTTAAAAAATCCCCTTTGCCACCTTTGATATTATTGTTAATACTAGTATAAATGCAGCCAAAAGGTTCGCCAATTGTAAAATTATACACAGAGTTACAAAGAAAATCTACAGATACTTTTTAGCAGCCGCATCATCCTTTCACAAATCATCCGAAAATATTTAGCAACGGTTTCATCAACTTTTACATCGTTTATGTAACTTTAAAAAGTTTAATCCCAAATTAAATTACCGATGAAACCCCCATGCAGGAAACTGCACAAAAAAGGATGAAAATTTGCATGGGGTGTTCCATTCGTACGAAATAATTGACATTCAATGAACTAATATTTTTTTACAGATGAAAACCTATTTATGTATCCTGAGCTTTTTCTTATCAATAGTTGTGGCCAATGCCCAAAGCGATAAAGCAATTTTTCTGCACCATTCTACTGGTGGAGCTGTTTTTGAAGGAGGCAATGTTACTCAATGGATTACCGACTACAATACCCAACACTCCACCAATTATTCTGCCACGGAACTGGCTTATCCGAACGATCCCTGGGGATGGGAAAATTATCCATACGATTTTTGGAAACTATGGGTGGGTGGTTCGTGCGACAACAATTTGAGTAACATTCAATGCTTCGATAAGCTTTGCCAGGATTATGAATTAATCATTTTTAAACATTGTTTCCCTGGTGCTGGAATTGGTGAGGATTCGGGTATTGGCGATGTGGCTTCGGCGGAGAAAACTTTAGCCAATTATCAGTTACAATATCGTGCATTGTTGGCACTATTTGACCAATATCCCAACAATAAAATAATGGTGTGGACCCTTGCCCCTTTGCACCGAAATGCCACTGATGCCGGACAAGCAGCACGTGCTGCCCAGTTTGCTTATTGGGTAAAAAACACATGGCTAACTGAGGACGGGAAAAGCCATCCAAATGTTTTTATTTTCGATTTTTTTGGATTGGCTGCGGAACAATCGGCAACACCAGCTAATGGATTGCAATACTGCCTAAAGTATGATTACGAAGGCGATCATAACGGTAACGATTCTCACCCCAACAATGCGGCCAATCAGCTTATTGGGCCACTTTTTGCCGAACAGGTTGTAACTGCCTTAGGAACTGCTACTTCGGCAACTGAAAATGCTTTATCCTCATTTTGTTTGGAACTACGTGGGGAGGCATCATCTAATACCATTTCCTATAAAATTACTGAACAAGCTGCAAAAACACCCTTTCAGTTAGAAGTTTTTTCGGTGCTAGGGCAACCCATTAAAACAATGGTAACCTCCAACAATTCTGGGTTGATAACCCTCAGCCGCAACAACGGAATTTATATTGTAAGGGTAACTATTAATGGGAGGTATATAAGCCAAAAGGTGATACTTTGAATTCAGGTTTGCCTTGATTTGTACTATTTCTTCAGCATTTTTCCGGAAAGGGCACCGAGGATTCCTCCGACAATAAAACCTAACAGGCATTTGCCAAACGTGGCCGATTCAAATACGTTCCGGAGCATGTTAAATTGAATGTTTGATAGGTTATTCCAAAATATTTTCCATCCCATTATTTGGAACGAACTTAAAAAAAACATTCTTACAACGGCCACTCCAATGATACCTCCGGTAATTATGAGTAAAATGATGCTTGTTCTTCTCATGGCGTTTTCTTTTGAGGATTAGGTAAAAATAATTTTAATAAATGTACTAATTATTTAATTCTGTTTTAACTAAATAAAAAAAGCGTGAACCATTTTTAAAATGAACCACGCTTTTCAACAGTTAGCATTTATATCTGACTATTCTTCGTAATCGTCTTCGTTATACTTATCATCGGCCGGTTCATCCTCATCATCGGCAACATTATCAGCAGCATAATCCATATCGGAGTATTTATCTTCGTATTCATCTTTTACCACTTGTTTCAAATTGCCATCATCATCGTAATCTTCATCCATTTCAATAATTTTAATGGCTTCTTTTTCCGTCATCCTCAATAAATAATACTTATCATCGGTTTCGAAAGGAAGTGCACTTACCAAAAGTCCATCTTTATTTGTAAAAGTAATCAAGTGGTCACTAAATCCAAACGGATAAACTAATTTAATTTGCTCTTGCAAATCGGGCTCAAGCTTGCTGAAATCTTTAATTACTCTTGGTTTATTCTGGCTCATTTTCATTATTAATTTGTCAAGTTCCGGTTTAGAAATTTAGTTATGCTTTTCAGGATTCAAATATCATTATTTTTTTTTCACATGCAACAATTTATTGAATTCTTTCAAAAAAAAAATGATTTTTTAAAAATCCCATGTATCATAAGCATTAAGCGTAAGAGGGCTGAGTTTTCAATGCTGGTGAAAAAGGGCTCTTTTATGTG
>DYQV01000471.1 GCA_020719105.1 Rikenella microfusus | reverse complement strand
CTGCACACATCCATACCTTTCGCTGTGCTCAGGTATGAATAAAGCGGGTTAAAAATTCAAGCTATTATTTTCTAATTAAATGAAAATGGTGTAAATTTAATCGCACTAAACAATTTCTAATTTTCGTGAAACAGTTATTTATCTTGCTTATTCTTTCCGCTACTGGGTTTGCACTATTAGCACAGGAAGAAGTGAATCCCTATGAACGCCCCAAGGATATTGGTATTGCCCTATTTGATGATTTCAAAAATTCAGCATTTGATTGTTACGATACTTCGGTGCTACTTAAAAAGAAGGTGCTAAAAACCAAAATAATTACTCCCGGGGAACAAGAAGAAATTAAAAAAGTACAATTAACAATAGATACCCTCTACCGCAGCTCAAAATCGTTGCAAATAAAAGCTCCAAATTTATCACCCGACAGCAAAGCCATTGCTGCAAACCATCTTATTCAAAAAACAATTGCCGCCCTCAACAAAGCAACTTTAAATTTCAGAATTGCCTTTAGTGTTTTAGAAGACCTTGAAGAAGTGGAAGAATGATTTGAATTGGTAGATATTCCTTCCTTTTTGAGGAGGTTTGAGATGTTTAAATTTCTTTACCAAATAATCTTAAAACTTTGTATTGTCATGTTTGTTTTGCTGCTAAAATAAAATCAGAATGCAACCAGTAAGTCCTGTTTTAATTAGCGATAACCAAGAAATTGGCAATCAAGCCTTTTTATTGAAATTCAAACGGACATTTACTTTTAAACCAGGACAAATTATAGGCATCACTACACAAAAAGATATTGCCCCCCGCCTTTATTCCATTTGCAGTAGTCCGGATGAAACCTATATATCAATATTATATACTATAAAAGACGATGGTATTTTGACTCCCCAACTGGCAGGCCTAAAAGAAGGAGATAGAATCCACATAACCCATCCGCAGGGAAAATTTACTTTTTCAGGCGAACCTGCCTGGTGGATTGCCACCGGAACCGGTATAGCTCCTTTTTATTCCATGTTCCGGAGCGGGCAAAAACCGTTGAAACTAATTCATGGCGGACGAATCCTTACCGACCTTTATTTTCATCAACAGTTCAATGCATTGCCCGATTATATAAAATGCTGTTCGCAGGATTCTGGTGAAAGTATTTTCGCAGGAAGGCTTACAAGTTACCTTGACGGTTTAGATACATTACCCCCAAATATAAATTACTATCTTTGCGGAAGCGCTGAAATGGTTGTTGATGTGCGAAACCTACTCATTAAAAAAGGAGTGGAATACCATCAAATCATTACTGAAATTTATTTTTAGTCAATCCAAGATGAGCAAAGAGAAACTTTTTGGCAAAACACTTACGGAACTTAAATATTTATGTACACGATTGGGCTTACCCGGGTTTGCTGGAAAACAGATTGCCCAATGGCTGTATCAAAAAGAGGTATATTCCATAGCTGAAATGACCAACCTTTCGCTTAAAAGCAGGGAGTTGCTGGAACAAAAATATGAAGTGGGTTTGCAACCGCCCATTAATGTGCAGGTGAGTGCCGATGGAACCAAAAAATATCTTTTTAATGCAAAAGGCGGTAACTTTATTGAAACTGCCCTAATGCCCGATAACGAACGCAAAACAGTTTGTGTTTCGTCGCAAGTGGGCTGTAAAATGGGTTGCCTGTTTTGCATGACCGCCCGGCAAGGATTTCAATCGAATTTAACTGCCGGTGAAATATTGAACCAATACCGCAGCATCCCTGAGTGGACTGAAATAACCAACCTGGTTTACATGGGCATGGGCGAACCGTTCGATAATATTGATGAAGTGCTGAAAAGCCTTGAAATTCTTACTTCCGATTGGGGATATGGGTTGAGCCCCAAACGCATCACGGTTTCTACGATAGGTATTATACCGGGTATGAAGACTTTTTTGGAAAAAAGCAATTGCCATTTAGCGGTTAGCATGCACACCCCTTTTGAGGAGGAACGAAAAAATCTGATGCCCATTGAACAAGTCTATTCACTGGAAGAGGTAATAAAACACCTGCGTGCCTTTGATTTTGGCCTTCAACGCCGTGTTTCGTTTGAATACATTATGTTTAAAGGAGTAAACGATACACCACGCCACGTAAAAGAACTCACCCGATTGCTGAATGGACTGCGCTGCCGTATAAACCTCATCCGGTTTCACCCCATCCCTGATTCCCCGTTACAAGGTTCCGACGATGAAACCATTATGGATTTTAGGGACACCTTGAACCGAAAAGGAATTTTAACCACCTTACGTGCCTCGCGCGGGCAGGATATTTATGCTGCCTGTGGGTTATTATCGACTAAAGAGTTGGTAAAAAAGCAAGAAAAAGATTATTAAGCGATTTATAATTGTACAATATAAACAGGAAAG
>DYQV01000470.1 GCA_020719105.1 Rikenella microfusus | reverse complement strand
ATATTTAAATTATCTGTTAAAAATCACCCAAAAAAATAACAGATTATACTCAGAATATGTCTTATTTTGCAGTATTAAACAAAATCAATCAAAAATGTCAGAAATTATTGTAGAATCCATTGAAGACTATGGTTTATTCTCCAAAAATAGACCAAAGCAAATGTTTTCAAAAGTTGGTATTGTTGGGTGTGGCGGAGTTGGGCAAACCATTGCTTTAATGATTAGCCAAAAAGAAATGGAAGTAGTGTTTGTTGATCTCGATGTTGAGAAAATAGAACATGCCAAAATGGAAATTGTTAAAGAACTCGATAAAATGATTGAGCGTTGGGGTATGACACCTGGTGAAAAGCGGGCCATTTTATCAAGAATCAACGGATTTGTAGGTTATGAACATCTTTCCGGATGCGATTTAGTGGTTGAAGCAATACGCAGTAATTCGCGCGATAGGCGCATTACCAATAGAAAAGACGTGTTCAAAAAGATTGAAGAAGTGGTTTCGCCTGAATGTATCATTGCAACAAATTCTGCAACTATTGTAATTACAGAACTTTCATCGGAATTAACTCATAGTGACCGATGCGTGAGCCTCCACTTTTTAACCAACACACCCAATGCCAGAATGGTTGAAGTAGTTCGCGGTTTATATACTTCTGATTTGGTTTACGATAAAGTGATAAAGTTTGTGATCATGATTGGCAAAGAAGCCATCCTTTGCGAAGAATCGCCGGGTTTAATTAGTGTAAGGGTATTTATGGCTCAATTGAATGAGGCTTGCGATGTATTGATGGAAGGAGTTGGGTCAATGGAAGATATTGACAAAACCATGAGAATTGGCTTAGGACAGGTATTGGGTCCATTTGAGATGGCCGATAAAATAGGATTAGACAAGGTATTGCGTTGGATGGAAAACCTCTACAGTGAATTTGGTGATAGGAAATATATGGCATCACCCATTATTAAGAAGCTTGTTAGGGCAAACAAATATGGTAGGATTACCGGAAGTGGGTTTTACCAGTACGACTTGAATAAAAAGTAAGTGAACAGAAAATTTTAAAGATATAAACCATGAAAATCTTGGTACTGAATTGTGGTAGTTCCTCCATAAAATTCCAGTTATGGGATATGAATATAAATAAATGCAAAGCTTGTGGGATTGCTGAAAAAGTTGGCCTTAAAGGTTCATTTGTGAAATTAGAAAAAGAGAATGAGGAAAAAGTACGGTTTGAAGGGGAGATTATCGATCATCAAACCGGTATTGAATATGTTTTGGGTATTTTAACCAGCAAAAAGCATGGATGTTTGGAGTCGCTTAATGACTTAGATGCTGTGGGTCACAGGGTAGCTCATGGAGGCGAACATTTTAAAGACAGTGCATTTATTGATGCCTTTGCTCTGGAACAAATCGAAAAATGTATTGAATTGGCTCCTTTACATAATCCCGCCAATTTGAAAGGCATACAAGCCATGATGCAGCTTTTACCGGGAATAAAGCAGGTGGCAGTTTTTGATACGGCGTTTCATCAAACCATGCCCGAACATGCCTTTATGTATGCCATTCCTTATTCACTATATAACAAATACAAAATCAGGCGATATGGTTTTCATGGAACCAGCCATTCATACATTGCTAAACGGGCTTGCTTAATAGAAAACGTACCCATCGAGAAACAAAAAATAATAACCTGCCATTTGGGAAATGGGGCCTCGATATGTGCCATCGAAAATGGAAAATCCATCGACACTTCCATGGGATTTACCCCCGTTGAAGGACTAATTATGGGCACCCGGACCGGAGACTTGGATGTGGGAATTGTAAGTTTTATTATGGATAAGGAGGAATTGGGTTTAAGCTCTTTGAATACCGTTTTCAATAAACAAAGCGGGATGCTTGGGATTACCGGGGTTTCGTCCGACATGCGTGAAATTGAACATGCGGCCAATGTAGAACATAACGACCGGGCTATTTTGGGACTCAACATGTATTATTATCGAATCAAAAAGTATATTGGTGCCTACGTTGCTGCCTTGGGTGGATTGGATATATTGATTTTTGCCGGCGGAATTGGTGAAAATGGGCCGGAAACGCGCGCAGCCATTTGCAAAAATATGGAATATCTGGGCATTAAAATTGATAAGAATAAAAACGATAACATGCGCGGAAAAGAACTGGTTATTTCCTCTGCAGATAGTAAGGTTAAGGTAATGGTAGTTCCAACCAATGAGGAATTGGTAATTGCTGAAGATACCATGCGTATAGTTTCGGCGTTGAATTAAAACGACACAAAATATATTTCATTACAACACCATCGTGCAGGTTAATCTGTTGATGGTGTTTTTTTATTATTGAACCTGTCGTTTAATTTCTTGTTATTTTGAAGAACCATTAAAAAAT
>DYQV01000469.1 GCA_020719105.1 Rikenella microfusus | reverse complement strand
TTAACTTTTAATTTCATGAAGTTTTAGTTCTACTTTGACAAATTAGAAAAATTGGTGTGAATTTGGAGCTTTTGTGATTTAGGGGCTAATAATATCTTCACTAAAACACCAAAACACCAAGTTTCACCAAAAAGAAAAACTAAAACTATATTGAAATATGTCAAAGTAGAATTAGGAAAACTGTCTTTTTGTCTTTAATGGGATTTTATTTAATGACACGCTGGCAAATTTCTTATGCGGCATATCCTTTGAATAGGGGAGTTTCTGTAAAATGTAAACTCTAAAATTATACGATATGCAAAAAGGAAAAATTGGTGTTACAAGTGAAAACATCTTCCCCATTATTAAGAAATTTTTATATTCCGATCACGAGATTTTTCTTCGCGAAATTGTTTCAAATGCCGTTGATGCAACCCACAAAATGTCTGCTGTGGCTGCATCGGGCGAATTTAAAGGCGAATTGGGCGACACCACTGTTCGCATTGCGGTAAATAAAGATGCCAAAACCATTACCATTTCCGATCATGGCGTGGGTATGACCAGCGAAGAGGTTGAAAAATACATCAACCAAATTGCCTTTTCCAGCGCCGGCGATTTTATGGAAAAATACAAAGACAATATTGATGCAATAATCGGACATTTTGGGCTGGGTTTCTACTCGTCGTTTATGGTTTCCGAAAAAGTTGAAATCATCACCAAATCGTACAAAGAAAGTGCAAAAGCGGTAAAATGGAGTTGCGACGGTAGCCCCGAATTTACTATGGAGGAGACCGAAAAGGCTGATTTTGGAACCGACATTATCTTATTTATCGATAAAGATAACGAAGACTTTTTGGAGGATTCAAAAATTAATCAACTGTTAACCAAGTATTGCAAATTCTTACCCGTACCCATTGCTTTTGGCAAAGAACAGGAATGGAAAGAAAGCAAGATGGTGGATACCGATAAGGATAAAATCATTAACAATACCAAACCGGCCTGGACTAAAAAACCAGTTGATTTGAAAGAAGAAGATTACCACGATTTTTACCATGAATTATATCCCGGACTTGAAGACCCCTTGTTCCACATCCATTTGAATGTTGATTATCCGTTCAATTTGACCGGGATTTTGTACTTTCCCAAAATAAAAAACAACATCGAAATTCAGAAAAACAAAATACAGCTCTATTGCAATCAGGTTTATGTTACCGATAGCGTAGAAGGAATTGTACCGGAATTTTTAACCTTGATGCATGGCGTACTCGATTCCCCTGATATACCGTTGAATGTGTCGCGGAGTTACCTTCAGAGCGATTCGAATGTAAAGAAAATTTCGAGCCACATTACTAAAAAGGTAGCAGACCGATTGGGCGAAATATTCAATGAAAAACGCAAGGAATTCGAAGAAAAATGGGACAGTCTTAAGCTGTTCATTGAATACGGAATGTTGAGCGACGAGAAGTTTTACGACCGGGCAAAAGGTTTTCTTTTACTGAAAAATACCGAAGGGAATTATTTTACTATTGAGGAGTACGAAAAACTGATTAAAGAAAACCAAACTGATAAAAACAAATCGTTGGTTTATTTATATGCTACCAACAAACAAACACAGTTCAGCTACATTGAAGCTGCAAAAGACAAAGGCTACGATGTTCTTTTAATGGACGGACAATTGGATGTTCATTTGGTGAACCATTTGGAACAAAAATTTGAAAGTTCCCGTTTTGTGCGGGTTGATTCCGATGTGGTCAGCAAATTGATTCCAAAAGAAGAGGATTCCGCTGTTGATTTGTCATCCGATGAACGGAATGAATTGATACACATGTTCAAAGCCGTTACTCCGAAAGAAAACCATTTCTTAATCGAATTTGAAGACCTAGGGGAACAAGCCCGGCCTATGGTAATTACCCAAAGCGAGTTTATGCGCCGTATGAAAGATATGGGTGGCATGAGCGGTATGAACTTTTATGGCGAAATGCCCGACAGCTACAACCTGGTTGTGAATGCCTCACATCCTTTAGTTAAGAAAGTTTTGGCCCAGGAGCAAAAATCGTTGGGTACCAAGCTTAGAGCAATCCGCGACGAGAAATTACCATTGGTTGATGAAAAATCAGTCCTAGAGAAGGAAAAATCGGGTAAAAAGGATGATGAAATTCCTCAGGCAACTAAAGACAAATTGGAGGATTTAAACAAGCTGATTACTGAGCTAACCAACAAAGAAAATACTCAATTGGAAGCATTTGGAAAAGATAATAAACTTACCAAGCAATTGGTTGATTTAGCCTTGCTTGCCAACAACATGCTGAAAGGTGAGGATTTGAACCGCTTTGTTGCCCGGAGTATTGAATTGATTAAATAGATAAATAGAGTTTAGAGTTTAGAGTTTAGAGTTTAGAGTTTAGAGTTTAGAGTTTAGAGT
>DYQV01000468.1 GCA_020719105.1 Rikenella microfusus | reverse complement strand
TCACTGCTTCATCAAATTAAAATCCATCAACATATTCTGGAATAGCTTGGAATCGTTCAATTCGTCTTCCTCCTCTTTATTCAAATCCATTTGAATTTTATCACTTTCCTGAAATCTATAGATGCTCCATTCCCCGTTTGCAAATTCAAGTGCCGATAGGTTTTCCACCCAATCGCCGGAATTCAGATAGATTATTTCACCCTCAGCATTTTTGATGGTTCGTATTTCGGGATGGTGGATATGCCCGCAGATAACATAGTCGAACTTATTGCTGATACCAATGTCGGCACTGGTTTGCTCAAAACTGTTTATAAAGGATACCGCCGATTTTACACTGCTTTTAATTTTACCTGCTAAGGAAAGTTTCCCCTTTTTCAATATCTGTTCCGATATGAAATTAAACAGTTTATTGATCACAATTAAGGTATCGTAACCAATGGCTCCCAGTTTTGCCAGCCATTTGGAATGTTGCATGGTTACATCAAATACATCGCCATGAAAAACCCAGGCTTTTTTACCATCGGGTAGTTCAAGCACCACTTTATTAACCACTTTCAAGGAACCCATTTTCAAGCCTTCAAACTTACGCAGCATCTCATCGTGATTGCCGGTAACATAATAGGTTTTAATGCCTTTCCCAATCCAGGTAATTAAATGTTTAATCACCTTCATGTGGCTTTTGGGCCAGTAACTTTTGCTGAATTGCCAGATATCAACAATATCGCCATTTAATACCACCACCTTGGGTTTTATGCTTTTCAAATAATGGAGTAACTCCTTGGCATGGCAGCCATAAGTGCCCAAATGGACATCGGAAATTACCACTATATCAACGGGTCTTTTTTGTTTGGTCATTCTTAACTCCTAATGTTTTAATGATGGAACAAAATCAATAAAATAAGTAACATAAATTTTTGATCCCAAATTTTCGATTTCACTCTTTATATGCCTTCTGAAAAGGGCAATTAAAGAACTTACCTTCATTAACTTTGAGTAGTTAGTAAGGTTGTGTGTTACTAATTGGTTCCAATTCATTGTATTCGAGTTAAATTTTAACCAAATTAACCCATTTAATATAAATTAAATGTCAATTGGGTGTTATTAAATAGTTAATGAAATGATGAGCCAAAGATTGATTGGCTAGGAATAAAGAAAGGTTGTTCCCTGAATTATTTTTCGGGGTCCATTTGCTAAATCAACTCTATTGATTCTTGGTTTCCTGATTTTGCGATCTTTGGATGTGAAAATAACAAAACTTAAAATTTAGCATCAAAAAAACACCCGACCGCATTTAAGCAGCCGGGTGTTTTACCTTGAATTGGAAAGCAGCTAAAAAGGCATTTCATTTTCAACTGGTTCAAGCTCATTGTGTTTTTCTTTGCTTTTTTCGGAAGGCGAAACAATGTAATTGTTCAGTACAATTTCCGTAATGTATTTGGTCTGTTTGTTTTTATCCTCATACTGACGATAAGTCAAACGGCCTTCCAACGCTACTTCTTTACCTTTTTGCAGGTACTTTTCTGCAATTTCGGCTTGTTTGCCCCAGGCAACCACATTGTGCCATTGCGTATTGGTAGTTGTTTTTCCTTTTCCATCGTTGAAAATTTCATTGGTGGCTACAGTAAACTTGGCAATTTTCTTGCCGCTTTCAAAATTTACAATCTCAGGATTCATTCCTAAATTTCCTACGAGTTGCACTCTGTTCCTTAAAGTTGTCATGATACTAAAGTTTTAAATGATTACTTGAAAAATTTTAACGGAACAAAGTTGCATCGGTTCCACCACCGGATTCGGTTAATAAGCATTTAGAGTTGTTTACTTTCGTTTAAAACCGTTTGTAAGTGTTTAAAATTGGATATATATTTGTTATACTGTATATTATAAAATTGTACCCAATGGAAGAAAAACGCTTATGCCCGGTTTGCAGCGATCCAATCAGCGGTAGGATTGATAAAAAGTTCTGTTCCGACCAATGCCGGAACTCATTTAACAACGAACGGTTCAATATGGGAAATGCCCAAGTACAAAAAGTAAACCGGTTGTTGAAGAAGAACTACAACATTTTAACCGAACTGAATGAAAGCGGAAAAACAAGGGTATCCCGGTCCAAATTGTTGCAACAGGGATTCGATTTCAATTACTTTACCGGCATTTACGAAACCCAAAAAGGAAATAGTTACCGGTTGTGTTACAATCAGGGTTATTTGGCTTTAGCCGATGATTATTATTTGCTTATTAAATGGGAAGGGTAGGCTGCAAGGTTTTTATTTATTAGGGAAGTAATGTATTCAGAATACCCATTTTGAAACAGCAGACCTATTTTATGGTAATTTTATAGTGTCTGTATGTTTTAACCCGGATTATTCATGAATAATCCTGACGATTAAGCTATTCCACAAAA
>DYQV01000467.1 GCA_020719105.1 Rikenella microfusus | reverse complement strand
CGGTCGGCTAAAAATAAAATTCTTGGTCTGCGGCTGCCATCCCGTTTCAGGTTCCATCGGGTTTGAAATAGTTTCCAGGCTATCTGGAAAGCAATGGCTGTTTTTCCGGTTCCGGTGGCCAAGGTTAATAGGATGCGGTTTTTGTTTTGCGCAACGGCTTCTAAAGTGTTTTTAACGGCTATTTCCTGATAGTAACGCAATTGCCAGGTGCCGCTTTTATCTTCGTAAGGAACGGCTGCAAACAGTTCCCTCCACTTATTCTGAACGGCAAATGTTTTGTCCCAAAGTTCATCGGGGGTAAGGTAATTGGCTACCAAACCCTCGGCACCGGTTTTCATGCAGATACTGTAAATCTCCCTTCCGTTACTGGAATAGGTGGTTTCTAATTGCAGCTTTTCGGCATATTGTTTGGCTTGTGCCACTCCTTCGCCCACTTCCAATTCATAGCTTTTGGCTTCTATTACCGCCAGTTTAATGCCTTTGTACACCAGCACATAATCGGCGGTAAGCTTTTTTGCCCGTACCCCACCGGTTTGTATTTTACCGGCAGTAATATGGTATTCGCGAAGGACTTTTGAACCTTCCACAACACCCCAACCGCAAGCTTTTAGCTTAGGGTCAATTAATTCAGCACGGGTTTCAGCTTCGTTCATACTTTTTATAGTTTTATATAGCGCAAAATAAATCTATATAAATAATTGTATTATAGTATTTTGCAAATTGATTGTAATTCATTTATAGATTTTCTTACATGTTTTGAGCTATAGAATATCTTGTCCATCTTTTTTCTCCTTTTGCTGTAATTTTGTTCTCGTCGGTCATCAACTTAAGCATTCTTTTTACCTTACTTTCGTTTATTTCCAAACCTATTCTCTTGTGTATCTCACTGAATGCACTTTCAGGGTAGGCATTTATATCTTTATAAATCAATTCTTCTAGCCGATGGTCTTCAATGTTTTTAAGATTGGTTTTTCCTTTGAAGTTTATTCGACGAATAAACTCTGGGTTAATTGAATATTGCGTTCCCCTTCCTATACCTGATTTTTTAACAAGTTCATATTCTAATAAGCGACCCAGCCAATTGCGTAAGCCAACTTCTTCGCGTTGGTTGAGCAACTTTGATATTTCAATTGCACTGTACGACTGTTGCTGTGCTATAAGCCCAAGAGAAATAATTTCCTTTTGCTTAAGTATAAATTCTGAACTTGCTTTATCCATAAGCCGCACTATATCTTTGCTTATAAACTGCTTTTTAATGGTAACAATTACCCGTTCGTTGGTTTCGGTTACTAAGGGAATAGGTTTACCTGAACCCAGTAATTTAGCATACACCAAGTCGTACCCACTTCCTTCCTTTTCCATCAATCCTAAATCGTAAAATACTTTCGACAATTGCTCATTGCGCCTTATTGATTGTGTAAGAATGTTACTGGGAGTTACCCCATAAGGCAATCTGCCTGGGCTGTGTATTTCTACTTTATCGTGAAAAATATTAATAAAGATATCGCCACGGGTAGTATAGGTGCGATGAACTAAGGCATTTACCACCAATTCGCGCACAACTTCGATGGGGAAAAATGGAATATTTTTACGAAACATTCCTTCTGATATTTCAATACTCTCTTGCCAATCGGGAACATCAGAAAGAATTTTATCAAGCAATTCTTTGGGGTTCAAAAAATAATCGTCGAGCAAAAGTTTCCATACTTTTTCCTCATTTTCATCGTACCTAATAACCTGTATAGCTGGCGGATACAGTAGCGAAGCACGATCGGCTCGTTGTCCAATCCAAAGTATGCCCAAGTTGGTTAAGTAATTTCCTTTTTGAAAAAAATAGTGTTCAAGTATTTCTTCGTCCGACATTTCTTTTATAAAACCACTTACACGGCTTGACCTGCGGATGTCGCTAATAAAATTGGATTTCTTTTTAGTGTCAAATAATAATTTGTCAACACGTTTTGTAGTTTGTATTTCCCAAACAAAGGCATTTTTTTCGGCTGCTAACCTCGCCATTTCATCGGGTGGAACAGGGCGGCATTCATCAGCGACTCTTACATAGTATTTACCATCGGTTGTTGATGCAATGGTTTGTGCATTACGAAAAACTTGTATCTTTATATATTCAGCTTTGTTTGATGCAGTTTCAATAGTAATAGCAACAGCAACATTTACCGACCTTTGAACAATATTCTTTTGAAGGATATCAGGTAAATTTTTGTCTTTTATGGTTTGTCCGAGTGGGGGGAGGCTTTCGTTATCTTCAATACCTACAACTATTTCACCCCCCTGAGCATTTGCAAAGGCTACACAATCTTTTACCAACTCATCCCAGTCGGTATGTTTTCCTTTTAGAAAACGTAGCGATTTTTTATCGAGGCTTTTGTTTTCTTCCATATTTTATAATTCCCC
>DYQV01000466.1 GCA_020719105.1 Rikenella microfusus | reverse complement strand
AATTTATATGTTTTTAGAAACAAAATGCGTTTTATTCATCCTAAAATACTTTTATTTCAAAATCATTAGGGTTTGTGCAAGGTATTGGGCTTGGTTGAAGGAAGGGATGATGATTGAAATTTTAGTAAACGCCATACTATGGCTTTATCAAATCAACTATTAGTGATGAAAAGTCCTCAATATCCGATTTGAATGTTTTGGATAGGCTTCGACTGATTATGCCATTTTCATCAGTGTAATTTGAAGTAATAATTTGCTTATTTTCATCAGCATATTCTAGCAAATCAACTTTAAAACCGTGATTTTCAGCTAATTTTTTAAATGTTTTATAATCCCAAAAGCTTTTATGGTCTTCGGCCCCTAAACCGGAACCACCGGGCCGGACGTATTCAATATATTCAGGGTTGGGATGGTTTTTATCGGGTACAGCAATACGAAATACACCGTTTGGTTTGAGGAAAATATATGCAAGTAATAATACTTCATCTACTTGTTGCTCGGTTAGATGCTCCAAAACGTGTTCGGCTAAAATATTATCAATGGTATTGGGTCTAAAAAAGCAGGCCCAGTCTTTTTTTTTTAAAATGTTAAAATGAGGCAAATCGGTGGCAATCCATCCATCATACTCGGTTGTACCGGAGCCCAGGATTATTTTGATTTTTGTTTGCTGCTTAACTTGCTTTTTAATGCGACTCCGTCCAATAATATACCAACGATATTGACGGAGTTTTAGGATTATACTCATTTAGTTTGTCTTTAAATATTGCTCTGCCAAATTAATTATTTTTTCAACCCCCTCTTCTAAACTGGTTTCAAATGTAAATAACTTTGATGTGTCATTGGCTTCAATTTTAACACTATATCCTTTTTCGGAACCTAAAACCAAAGGAACATTAAGTTTAGTGGTAATGGTTTTTGCCAGATCTTTGATTTTAATCCACTTATTATCAGTCATATCGGCTTCTTTTAAGCCCATATCACGCATTTTTATGAGATTCTTTACTGTATCTTCCCTAAAAATAAACTGGCGCTCTTCTTCGCCGTTGGTCATTAGTTTAATGGGTTGTTTTTGTAATGCCCGAACCACTAAATCGGGGATAATATGGGCTTTTTCGCCGGGTGTTTCCCAGCCATAAACGTTCCAAAACCTTACAATACTGCCGTTAATGATATGCGACCATTGCTCGCCCAGTTTTTTGGTTACCCCATAGGCATTATCGTAACTGGCTAATTGCGACGAGGCAAACATAAAGGGTATTTGGGTAGATTTAAGGAAGGAAAAAACGTTTTGACAAATTTGTGTATTATTTTGTATTATTTGTAATTGGTTATCTGCATTGTAAAGGAATTTTGCTCCACCCACTTCCCAAGCTAAAAACCACACATAATCAAAATCGGTGTAGTTAAATAAATTTAAACTACGTAAATCGTATCCTATTTTTATATCAAGATTTATCACCTCCTCGCCTTGCGCTTTTAGTTCTTTGCAAAGGGCTGAACCAATGGTACCGGAACCACCTAAAACTAGATTTTTTCTAATCGCCATATTTGTGAATTTATTTCTTTATCAATATAATTAAAGAATCCCCAATTATCAGGATTTCTATAGGGTATATTATTAAGTTTATGTATTTTATTTGTTTCATTTGCCTGATTGATCATTGATTCTATGTGATCCAAATGAAAATGATTGCCTAAAACCATTGGTTTTAAACCATTATAATAAAATTGTTTCAAGCCATTAGTATCAACACCAGCTCGAACATATTTTAAAGTTTCATCATACCCTGTCAAATCATTCCAATTCTTTCTGTGCGTTAAAATAAAATTTCCTACAACTGAATCTAATTTATTATTAGCCGCAAAATGATTTTTTATTATTTCTTTGCTTTCTATCCAACTTCTAGTTATGGGCTTTCCATCCCAAATAACATTATAATAATGCGTACCATATACAAACCTTTTAGAAAGACCCTTTTTTATTCTTGCACCCAACTTAAAGTCTAATAAAATATCCGAATTTATTATTAGAACCCAATTATTTGTTGCCTTTCGTATCCCTAAGTTTTTCCCAAAATATTCCATTACCGGCATTTTGGGGTTTTGGGTTATGGTATCGTGAATTTCTTTGGGTACAATATAACATTTTGCATTGGGGTATCGTGCAACAATCCATTCACAATCGCTGGCCCTGTCGGGAACCTGATTCCACTCTATATAAATCAGTTCAGGGTTAGGGAGTATTGATAAGTTCCAGTCTAATGTGGTTTGTAACCGTTCCTTAAAATCACCCCCATAATTATCGTTGCGTCCCACCACTACAACCGAAACAGCCTCTACTTTTTCTTTTTTTGAGAAATCGAAAAGTTGTTTTAGTTGCCAATATAATTTTAACCTTTTTTGACGATAATA
>DYQV01000465.1 GCA_020719105.1 Rikenella microfusus | reverse complement strand
AAAAATAAATCAATACCCCGAATTACTAATTGTTAATTATTAATTGTCAATTGAATGAAGCGATTCCTAAGTTTTGTAAAAAAAGAGTTTCACCACATATTCCGCGATGTACGGAGCTTGATCATTATTTTTGGGATACCGGTTGCCGAAATCCTGATATTTGGGTTTGCCATCAATACCGATTTGAAAGATGCGCGCATTGCCATCCTCGACAAATCAAAAGATGCCACCACCCAGCGTATTACCAACAAACTGCTCTCCTCTGGCTATTTTATCCTAGAAAAGAACCTCGTATCGGATACTGAAATTGACGCAGTTTTTAAACAGGGAAATGTGCGGGAAGTAATCATTTTTGAACCTAATTTCGGAACCAATTTCGAAAAAGAGGGTAAGGCCGAAATACAACTTATATTTGATGCATCGGAACCCAACACTGCCAACATGCTTAATGGTTACACCCAAGGCATCCTAACCGACTTTGTAAGGAAGGAAAATCAGTTTGGTTCTCAGAATATGTCCATCATTCCAACGGTGCGCATGTTTTACAATCCCAACCTGAAAAGTGTTTTCATGTTTGTGCCGGGAACCATGGCCTTGATATTGATATTGATTTCCGCACTCATGACCTCCATAACCATTACCCGCGAAAAAGAGCTGGGGACCATGGAAGTTTTGCTGGGATCGCCGTTGCGCCCCATCCAGATAATTTTGGGAAAGGTAACCCCCTACTTAATCCTATCACTGGTGAATGTAGCAACCATCCTGCTATTGGCCTACTATGTTTTTGGACTGCCCATTCAGGGAAGTTTGGTATTGCTGGTGGCCGAATGCACTCTGTTTATCCTTCTTTCGCTTTCATTGGGTATTTTGATTTCCACGTTAAGCAAAACTATGCAACAGGCAATGCTCATCTCCATGGTGGGTTTAATGATGCCCAGTATGTTGCTTTCGGGGTTTATCTTCCCGGTGGAAAACATGCCCAAAATCCTCTATTATTTCAGTGCGCTAATGCCACCACGCTGGTTCATCGAAATACTGAAAGACGTGATGATTATAGGAGTAGGTTTCTCCTATATCTGGAAAGAGACCCTCATATTGGTTGGAATGACCTTCATTTTTATTGCCATCAGTATTAAGAAGTTTAAAATAAGGCTCGAATAATTAACAATTTACAATTGGCAATTAATAATTACTAATTGCCATGAGCATTGCTAATTGCACATTACTAATTATTAATTGAATTTAATGAAAACAATTATATTCCTGCTTCAAAAAGAGTTCCGCCAGATACGGCGCAACAAAACCATTTTGCCCATCATTTTTGTGTTGCCCATTATTCAGTTGCTGATATTGGTCCATGCCACCACCTTTGAAATTAAAAACGCCAAACTCTGCATTGTGGATCAAGACATGAGCAATACCTCGCAACGGTTGGTTCATCAATTAGAGGGTTCATCGTTTTTTAAAGTGACTGGTAGTACCCATTCTTTCGAAGAAGCAAAACTGGAGTTGGATAAAGGACGTGCCGACATGATTGTATATATTCCTGCTGAATTTAGCCAGCAATTGGTGAAAGAAAAAAAGACCACCATCCAGTTGATTCCAAACGCTATTAATGCCAATGTTGCTACACTGACTTTTTCGTATGCCGCCTATGTTATTGCCGATTTTAATAAAGATATTATTACGGAGTGGGCCGGAAACATAATTCCTTCCCCCATTAAAACCATTCATACCGAAACCCGTTTTTGGTATAATCCCGAGCTGAATTACAAATGGTATATGTTTCCCGGTATTATGGTTATACTAATTACCACGATTGGAATGTTTATCTCCGGGTTAAACCTGGTCCGCGAAAAGGAGATTGGAACCAGCGAACAATTGAATGTAACTCCTATGAAGAAATATCATTTTATTGTTGGCAAACTGCTTCCATTCCTTATTATTGGCTTGTTTGAACTGATATTGGCCACCACCATTGGTAACTTAGCTTTCGGAGTACCATTGGTTGGCAGTATTTGGGTGTTGCTGGCATTTACTTTTGTATTTCTGCTGGTAGTTCTAGGTATTGGGCTTTTTATAAGTACCATGGCCGAAACCCAACAACAGATGATGTTCATAGGTTTTTTTATTGTTATTGTATTTATCCTATTAAGTGGCATATTTACCCCTACCGAGAGTATGCCTATTTGGGTACAGAAATTCAACATTATTAACCCCATAACCTATTTCATGCGGGTAATCCGAATGGTAATGCTCAAAGGCTCCGGCTTTACGGACCTTATTCCTGAATTTTTATCGCTGGGAATTTATTCGTTGGTTATTTTAAGCCTGGCTACTTGGCGTTACCGGAAGACGGCATAAGCAAAAATATCTTCATTGTTTTTTTAATGAGGTTTTCTAAAAAGTTCTAA
>DYQV01000464.1 GCA_020719105.1 Rikenella microfusus | reverse complement strand
TAAGCCATTTTGTTAATTGCCGTGGTAATGCTATTTTTGAATTTTACAAATTTAAAAAAAAAGCCGCTACCGACTAATTAAACACAAAATTACCATGTCTAACAAAAGCTTACCTAATCCTAATTCAAAAAAAATATATTTCCGATTATTTGCCATACTTCTTGTTGTGCTTTTTTTTGGGTTCATTGAAATTACTTTGCGACTTTTCTCGTATGGCAATAACCTTAATTTGTTCATTCCGCATCCCGAAAAATACATGAGTAAATACTATACTACCAATCAGAAAATTGGTGAGAAATACTTTATTAAGTTCGATGCAACGGGAGGTGTGAATGATGTATTTTTGAAACAAAAAACCGACAGCACCTATCGCATTTTTGTTATGGGCAGTTCAACCGTTGTGGGATTTCCTTATGATAAAAACCTAATGTTTTCGCGAATTTTACATCAACGGTTAATTGATGCCTATCCAAATAAAAACATTGAAATGGTGAATACAGCCCTAACGGCTATAAACTCAATCACCTTGCTCGATTTTATGCGTGAAATAGTAAAACATGAACCCGATGCCCTTGTGTTTTACGCCGGACACAATGAATTTTACGGAGCTTTTGGCATTGGCTCAAACGAAACATTGAGCAAAAATAAGTTTATTCAAACCATGCACTTTAAAATGATGCATCTAAGGTTTTATCAACTTTTGCGCAACACGGCCCATGCATTGTTTGAATCTTCTTCGGAAAAAGCAAATGAATTGAACAACAAAGGGTCGCTCATGAAACGGATAGTAGCCAATAAAAACATTGAATACCAAGGCGATACTTACAATATTGGGATAAACCAATTCCGAAACCATTTGACGGAGATTTTAAAATTGGCGAAAGCTAATCGAATTGATGTTTTCATTAGCGATTTAGTAAGTGATGTAAAAGACATACCCCCATTCGGTTCAGCCCCAACAGATAGTTACCCTGCTGCCGATTCGGTTTATAAACAAGCCTGGAATTACTACAACTCCGCCGATTATGCAAAAGCCGAAAGTTTGTTCTATTTCGCCAAAGACCTCGATATGGTTCGATTCCGTGCTTCGGAACAGATTAATGAAATAATTGACAGCTTATCCAAAGCCTACAATTGCCATAAAGTTTCAACTAAAGCGTTTTTCAAGTCCGCATCGCCGAATGGAATTATTGGCCATAATTTAATGACCGAGCATTTGCATCCAAATATCAGCGGACAGTTTGTGCTTGCAGATGCATTTTATGCAGGCATTGTGAATTCCGAAGCAATTGCAACCAAACCGGATACAACCCATACTATACCGGCAAGCTTTTACCGCGTTAACTGGCCTTATACAGAACTCGACAGCTTAATTGGATTTTATAAAGTAAATCAGCTCAAATCGTACTGGCCTTTTACCTCAGTTGATGAATCATTAACATTCCGCGATAAACATAAGATTTCAGGTTTACTTGACTCTCTTGCCTTTCAGGTTATTGCTACTAAGTCACCGTATGTTCCGAAACTTCATGAATTTTTAGCGTCTGATTATGTTATAAATGGAGAATTTGAAAAAGCGCTGCATGAATATAAAGCCATGAATAAAATTTCGCCTTACTGGAGTATTTACTATAACAAAACGGCTATTTGCTATTTGAAGCTCGATGATCTTTATAATGCTGAAAAATGTCTGAATGATGCGTTAAAATACAGTCCGAATTATCTTACCTATCTTACCTTGGCCGAGATTGAATCCATTAAACACAATTTTAAACTGGCCAAAGAATACTTTATTTTAGCATTGGAAAACACCAAAATTAAGGAGGAACGTATCGATGCGATGAAAAAACTATGTTTTACGTATTCCATTTTAGGGGAGATAGATGAAAAAACCCAGTGCGAAAACAAACTAAAAAAAACAGGGGTCGTTTATAAATCAGAGAATACTGATGTTCCGTTCATTTATTCGAAACACATTCCAACCGATATTAAAAATCATTTGTCTAAATCATCGGAATACCTTGACAAACAACAATTTGATTCGGCCCGTTTCTGGATCAATCAAGCTATATTGGTAAACGATTGCCCGGTTGCCAACTATTATATGGGCGAGCTTCTGAAGGTACAACGGGATAAAAATTTGCTTCCCTATTACCAAAAAGCTTACCAGGCATACCGCTTTGATGCTGAGTTTTTACATAGCCTGTTTATTGCTTATTTAGTTAACTCCAATTTTGAAAAAGCTAAACATACTCTCAATGAACTAAAAAACGTGGATCCCAATTATAACTCAATTTCAAATCTTGAAAAATTAATTGAAGGAAAATAAGCATGAATCCACGCAATATTTTACCCGATTGCTAAAAAATTCAACTCACAATTAGTCTAAAAAGAAGTATATTGTAATCCGGTCAATTCTTAG
>DYQV01000059.1 GCA_020719105.1 Rikenella microfusus | reverse complement strand
TTAAAAGCAATTTCCCCACATATATTCTTGCATCATTTGGAGTATCCCAACTTTGTAGTTACATTTATGCCAATTACGCAATGGACAAACTTACACTATGGGATTATTTGGCAATATATTCGGCAAAGAGGATACAAATGCAGCTCTCGAAATTGAACGTAAATTTTTGGTTATAGGTGATTTTAAAGTTTTTTCAACCGGCAAATATGATATTATTCAAGGATACCTTTCAACCGATTCAGAGCGCACAGTAAGGGTTCGTATTGCTTCCGACCAAGCGTTTTTAACCATAAAAGGAGCCAGTGATGAAACGGGCACCACCCGTTTTGAATGGGAGCAAACCATATCGGTTAACGATGCAAAAGCGTTGCTTAAACTTTGCTTGGAGTACCCAATTGAAAAAACCCGATATATTGTCGAAATCGATGAGTTTATTTTTGAAGTAGATGAATTTAAAGGAGTTAATGAGGGGCTAATTATTGCAGAGGTTGAACTTTCTGATCCTACCGATGAAATTCCAACTCCTGAATGGATGGGTCAGGAGGTTACCAATGATGCCCGCTATTACAACTCCTATCTTTCCCAACATCCCTATTCGCTTTGGAACGACAAATAGATGTTAGAAGCTAAAAACTAAGTATTTATAGTAGATTTCAAAGGGGTTTTTATACTTTTGCTCCCCTATTTTTGATGATCAGATATGGAAGGATACGAATTTTATACTTTAGCTAACGGAATACGATTAATCCACAGTCATTCGGACGGTAAGGTTGCTCATTTAGGTGTTATTATAAATACTGGATCCCGCGATGAAAACATTCATCAGCTTGGTATTGCACATTTTATAGAACATGTAATTTTTAAAGGAACCAATAAACGCAAAGCATTTCATGTAATTAGCCGGCTTGAAGATGTGGGGGGTGAAATTGATGCCTATACCACCAAAGAAGAAACCTGTATCTACGCATCTTTCTTAAAAGAATATACCGAGCGGACAATGGAACTATTTGCCGATATCGTTTTCAATTCTTCGTTTCCCGACAAAGAGCTGGAAAAAGAAAAACAGGTAATTTTTGATGAGATAAATTCCTACAAAGACAGTCCCGGAGAATTGATTTTCGACGATTTTGAAGAACTAATTTTTGCAGGGCATCCCATTGGCAGGAATATTTTAGGTGAGCCCAAATTGCTTAAAAAATTTACCCGGAATCACATTCAGGAATTTATTCGGCAAAACTATCACACCAATCAAATGGTTATTTGCTCGGTGGGCGACATTAAGTTTTCACATTTGGTGCGATGGCTTGAAAAATATTATGCCCCGGTAACTACAAATTTACGGCAAGAACCCCGTTTGGTTATAAACGGATACCGGCGCGAAAACAAACTAGTGCATAAGGCAACTCATCAGGCTCATTGTATTATTGGGAATCGGGCTTATGATATTAACAGCTCCAAAAGACTTCCGCTTGAATTGCTCAACAATATTTTGGGCGGACCCGGAATGAATTCACGCCTTAATTTAGCCTTACGCGAACGACATGGCTATACTTATAACATTGAGTCGTTCTACGGTCCTTACAGCGACACGGGAATTGCCGGTATTTATTTTGGTACAGAGCCCGAAAAAGTGGAAAAATGTTTAACCATTATCCACTCCGAAATAAAAAAGCTTCAAATACAACCCCTTGGAATATTACAGCTTGATAGGGCAAAAAAACAAATGATTGGGCAAATGGCCATTAGCTCAGAGAATCTTTCCAACCTAATGTTGAATATTGGGCGCAGTTATTTGCTTTTTAATAAGGTTGATTCGCTGGAACAAGTGTATGAAAAAATTCAATCGGTTACCGCCAATGAATTACTTGAAGCGGCCAACGAGATTTTTGATGCTCATCAGCTATCCACACTTACCTACAAATAGTTGACTCGCCTAATTTTTACAGAATTTATAAAGTATCCCCTATATTGATTCTGTGAAAAATAATGTAATTTTATCAAAAAAGAATCTGATGGTAGATAAGTTGACCATATTAAGGGATTTGAAGGGCTATTTACGGAACGGGTATAACGATTCTGTGAAGGATATTATATTGTTTGGCTCTCAGAATAAGGGCACTCCAACGGCTGATTCTGATTTTGATGTGTTAATTGTATTGGATAAAGAATACAATGCCCATGATGAAAATAGAATTTATGATTTGTGTTATGATATGGATTTAAAATATGACATTATTATTGATGTCCATTTAATTTCACAAAGCGAACTCAAAACCATAAAAGGCAAACAGCCCATATTTACTAAAGCTATTCAAACTGGATTGTACGCATGAGTCTTGAAGCTAATGAACGGGCCGAACGGATACAATATAGTCTCGATGAGGCTAATGAATCAATCGAAGATGTTAAGCTTTTAATAGAAAACGATCGATTAAGAGCTGCCGTTAACCGCATATTATGGAGTGTTTAATTCTTTATTGGCTCTTGGGTTAGCAAACGATTTTGAAACATCAAAGCATCAACAACTCCTTGGTTGGTTTAACCGCAATTTTATTTACAAAAGTTTACTTGATCCAAAATTTGGCAAAATAATAAACAAAGCATCAAATAGAAGGACGAGAGGAGATTACGAAGCGTATGTTGAATTTGATAAAGAAGTTATTCTTGAAATGTTTGATGAACCTCCCCATGCAGGAAACTGCAAAGGCATAGATAAAATTTACATGGGGTGCTCCATTCGTACGAGACAATTGATGTTCAATGAACTAATGATTATTTACGGATGAAATGAAGGAGTTTATTTTGGAAATAGAATCCTTTTTAAAAAAATAATTTACAGAATATGATCGGTAATACAGATAATTCGGGGTTTTCGTTGGAAAAAGAGAACTTAATGCCCCGCGAAGAGATGTTGGAAATTGCTAAAAAGAAAAAGAATCTCCGTATTGCGGTTGCCAAAGAATCGGTCAACGATGAAAATCGTGTGGCCCTTGCCCCTCATGCTGTGGAGCTTCTAGTTGCCAATGGTCATGAGGTTTTTGTTGAGAAGGGGGCCGGAATTCAGGCACACTTTGACGACTTAATGTATTCCGAAGCTGGCGGAACATTGGTTGAAGAGAAACGCATAATCTATTCCAGCGATATTATCATTAAGGTAGCCCCTTTAAGTGATGAAGAAGTAGAACTTTTACGCGGAAATCAGTTGGTGATAAGTTCTTTTCAAATTGGCACACAAAGCCGCGAATATGTTCAGAATCTGTTACAAAAAAAAGTAACCGCATTGGGTTATGAATACCTGATGGACGCTGCAACAGGAATTTTTCCTGTTGTACAAAGCATGATGGAAATTTCCGGAACAACATCAATCCTCATTGCCGCAGAATACATGAGTAATGCCAATCAGGGAAAAGGTGAAATGTTGGGTGGAATTAGCGGAATTAGCCCAACCGATGTGGTAATTTTAGGTGCCGGCACTGCAGGTGAATTTGCTGCCCGAACGGCACTTGGACTGGGAGCGAGCGTAAAAGTTTTTGATTGTTCGGTCCATAAATTGCGCGATTTACAACAGCGGTTAGGAACCCGCATTTTTACATCCATCATGCAACCAAGGGTGGTAGCCAAAGCCCTGCGGACGGCCGATGTGGTTATTGGTGCAATTCCCAGCGAAATTGAAGATCAACCTTTTTTGGTGAGTGAAGATGCTGTTAGGCAAATGAAACCCTATTCGGTAATTGTTGATTTGCGCATTGACCATGGAGCTTGTTTTGAAACTTCGGAGTTAACAAGTTTTAAGAACCCGATATACCGCAAGCATGGGGTTGTGCATTATTGCGTACCCAACATACCATCAAGGGTAGCTCGTACAGCCAGTTATGCACTTAGCAATATTTTGGGACAAATTTTACTTGAAATTGGTTTGGCCGGCGGCATCAACCCACTAATTAAGCAACATGCCGGGGTTCGCACCGGTATTTACCTGTATAACGGAGTACTTACCAATGAAAGCATTTCCAAACGGTTTGCGCTTCCTTTCCAGGACATTAATTTGCTCACCGCAGCTTTTTAATAATGAAAGTAAAAATAATTGTTCACTGAAAGAAAACTATTCATTTCCAATATTGTTCTTTTGCTAAATAGAAAGAGGATTTTATCCTCTTTTTTCAGGTTTAAACTAAAAATAAAATGGATAAAAACGATCGCAGCTATTCAAATAATGAAATTACCGTGCATTGGAAATCCAAGGAGTGTGTTCATGCTGGCACTTGCTTCCGTGAGTTACGAAAAGTTTTTGACCCCTCACGGAGGCCTTGGATTGATTTGGAGCAAGGAACCACGGAACAAATAATTGATATTGTTGAACGATGTCCTACCGATGCCCTCACGTATGAGCGGAATACTTCCTCTGGAGATACCTCCAAAGAGGCTTCCAGCAAACCACAAACCGCCGAAAAGGTAACTTTTAGTGTCATGCGCAATGGTCCCATATTAGCCGAAGGAAAGTTTACCGTTGTAAAACCAGATGGTTCAGAGCAAGAAATTAAAAGCATTACCTCATTCTGCCGCTGTGGAATGAGTCGTACACAACCCTTTTGTGATGGAACCCACAATAAAAAAGGCTTTTTCCCCGATAATTATTAATTTAAAATTTCCATGAACGATATTCAAAAAACAAAAGTTACCACACTAAAGGACGGACCGTTAATGGTAGAAGGGAATTTTTCCGTAAAAGGGATTGATGGAAATATCCTTTCCACCATGAATAAGGTATTCCTTTGCCGTTGTGGTAAATCAGCCAACAAACCCTTTTGCGACGGTTCACATAAGAAATAGATCCCAAAAAAGACTCTTTTGAGCGCTATAATTTTAATTTTTTTGATGCTTGTTAGGTAATATAAATATTTATCGTAATTTTACGATTATTAGGTTAATGCTGTAGCCCTTTCTTCTATCTAACCCGAAAGAGCATTATCCAAGACCTGTTTCTGATTTTTGAACCACAGTAACCTGTTGGCCAAATTGTTATTGTTGCCGAATTAAAAAATTGTACCAAACAATTCAAATGATGATAGTGTTAATGAGCCGACTTTAGGAGGTAAATGTTACACTATCACATCCCGATAACGTAGTGTATCGGGATAAATCGCACCTAGTTGCTTTTATCCATTTAAAATACTCATTTGTTTGATTATCTTTGCAACCAAAATAATTGATTGATTGATAGATGGAGAATATTCGTAATTTTTGTATCATTGCTCACATTGATCATGGGAAGAGCACTTTAGCTGACCGCTTGTTACAGGTAACTAATACTGTCAGCGAGCGCGATGCACAAGCGCAGGTGCTCGACGATATGGATTTAGAGCGGGAGCGGGGCATTACCATTAAAAGCCATGCCATTCAAATGGACTATGAATGGAACAATAAAAAATACGTACTTAACTTGATTGACACTCCGGGGCACGTTGATTTTTCGTATGAGGTATCGCGCTCCATTGCCGCCTGCGAAGGAGCTCTCTTGATTATTGACGCTACGCAGGGCATACAGGCTCAAACAATTTCAAACCTATACCTTGCCATTGACCATAACCTGGAAATTATTCCTGTTTTAAATAAAATGGATCTTCCTATGGCAATGCCTGATGAAGTGAAAGACCAAATTGTGGAACTGGTTGGCTGCAAACGAACCGATATTATTGAAGCCAGCGGAAAAACAGGATTGGGAATAAATGAAATTCTGGAGGCAGTAATTACTAGGATTCCGGCACCAAAAGGTGATCCCGAAGCCCCATTGCAGGCTTTGATTTTTGATTCCGTTTTTAATTCTTTCAGAGGAATTATTGCTTACTTCAAAATAGTAAACGGAACTATCCGTAAAGGTGATTTGGTTAAGTTTGTAAATACAGGTAAGGAATATACTGCTGATGAGGTAGGTGTTTTGCGATTAAAGCAAGAACCCCGGAATATGCTAGGAACAGGCGATGTAGGCTACATTATATCTGGGGTAAAAACATCGAAAGAAGTGAAAGTAGGCGATACCATTACCCACCAAAAAAGGCCATGTGAAAAAAGTATCGATGGATTTGAAGACGTTAAGCCCATGGTTTTTGCGGGAATGTATCCCGTTGATGCCGATGACTATGAAGACTTACGTGCCTCGTTGGAAAAACTGCAGTTGAACGATGCCTCACTTACCTTTGAACCGGAATCATCCATGGCGTTAGGTTTTGGGTTCCGCTGTGGTTTCCTTGGTTTGCTTCACATGGAAATTGTTCAGGAACGCCTCGATAGGGAATTCGACATGGACGTGATTACCACAGTACCCAACGTTTCGTTCACCTGCTATACCAAAAAGGGAGAAAAAATTGAAGTACATAACCCTTCAGGATTACCTAAGGAAAACTACATTGATTATATTGAAGAGCCTTATATTAAGGCGCAAATTATTTCCAAGGCCGATTATATTGGAGCCATCATGAAGCTGTGCCTCGATAAACGGGGTGAGTTGCAAAGCCAGATTTACACATCAAGCAATCGGGTGGAAGTTACTTTTGAAATGCCGCTTTCGGAAATTGTGATTGATTTTTACGATAAATTAAAGAGTATTTCCAAAGGATATGCTTCGTTCGACTATTATCGCACGGATTATAAAAGGGCAAAATTGGTTAAGTTGGATATTCTTTTAAATGGGGAAAGTGTAGATGCTCTTTCGGCGTTAATCCACGTGGACAATGCGTATGAATTTGGCCGTAAAATATGTGAAAAACTGAAAGAACTCATTCCCCGCCAACAGTTTGATATAGCGATTCAGGCAGCCATTGGGGCCAAGATTATTTCGCGCGAAACCATTAAAGCCGTGCGTAAAGATGTTACCGCCAAATGTTATGGTGGTGATATAACCCGTAAACGTAAGCTGCTCGATAAACAGAAAAAAGGAAAAAAACGGATGCGTCAAATTGGTAATGTGGAAGTTCCGCAAAAAGCCTTTTTGGCCGTTCTTAAACTCGATTGATAAAGAAAGATCATTATTGAATCAAATCATAGAACCCTGAATTAGTAAATAATTTGGGGTTTTTTCAATTATTGGCCCCAATTGATGGAGTGGATTGCCCGATGCCTAACGGAATAATTGAATCTATCCAAAAAAGGCTCACTTTTTTGTTAAAACATTTGGATAAAAAAGTTTTTTAACTACTTTTGCATCGCTCTTTAGCAACCGGGGTGCCATAGCTCAGTCGGTAGAGCAATGGACTGAAAATCCATGTGTCCTTGGTTCGATTCCGAGTGGCACCACCTCAAAAAAAAGCCCGGTTTTATACCGGGCTTTTTCGATTCAATGAATTTGTTTCAGGTTTAAAATTCAATAGTAAGAGGAAGCCCAACCCTCATAAAATATCTTGCAAATGCCTGTGATAATTGCTCTCTATAGGTGGTAAAAGGCTTTGGTTTAAAAAAACAACAATGAATTTTTGGGAGGTTTTAAATTATATATTTAATCTAAAGGTTATCAATTATATATCTTGCAGTATTAATACTGAATTCAACAGCACTTGACTCAATTTTAGTAGAATATTTGTAATCAGCATCTTTTCTTCGTTCAAATATCTGTTCAAGTCTTTTTCCTATTTTTCGATGATTACCATTTACTGAAGCTTGCAAATCTTTATACATGTTTTGATGGGCACTTAAACCTGTGTCTGTAAAATTTAATTTTACTTGTAAAACACCAAATGCAGCATAATAAGACCTATTTATAATAGATCTATAATGTGCTTCAGTATTTCCTGCTTTTAATTCTTCAGCTATATTCAAAAATAATTGAGGATCAAATGACATTATGAAACAAAAGAAATGTTAATATTTTTTTCTTCTCGCGGGAATTTTTCAAATAGATAATCATAAAACTTATCTGTAAATTCATTTATTTCTTCCCAACTACTTTTCGTATAAATATAAATAAATATTGTTTGCCATTCATTTCCTTCATTTAGGAGTTTCAGTGAAACTTTTTCGTAATTTAGAAAATTACCATCGATAAAATCCTTTATTGATGGCAGTATATTGCAAATTCGCTCATTTTTAATTAAAAACTCAATGTCATTAATTAATTCCTCAATATTAAAATATCTTGATAAATCATTCATAATATATTTCCTTTTACTTTGTTCTATCTTCAATGAATTCGATTTATAAATCCCAATTGAGTTAAATATAAAAGGTGTGATTTTAGAATTAGTAGTTAATATTTCCTCTAATTCTATTTCATCAATAGTATCGTTTTGTTCATATAATAATTTACTTAATTGATAATTATTAGTGTTACTATGGGGATTTAATGAAATATTCATTTTTTAAAAATTTGCTTTATTTCTTCCTTAATACTTTTCTCGAATTTATTCCTTAACTCTTTATGAGAAAAGGAAATCCAGTCAAAAATATCAATTTCAAAATCACTTGTCCTTACTGCATATAATTCAAATAAAACAGGTGCATTCATATTTACCTCAGGCATTAATGTATTAAATGTTAAAGCTATTATCTCTTTTTTTTCATTAATTGGGTATTCAAGAAGCATTGAAATTGTTTTAAGATTTTCCTCACATTCAATAGGCACATTAGGGAAAATTTCAAAATGTTTTTTGAAGTTTATATAACTGTGCTCAGTCCCGATATTTACTTTATTAAGAAACTTAAGTCCTAATCTTTTTATTTCAAAATCTTCTAATACCTTCTCAAATTTCTTATAAATATTTTGGATTATCTCAAAAAAAGTATCCCAACTTTTATATGGGGGCAACTTGTTAATGGTCAATAGATTGCTTGATAATTGAATAACTATATCTTGTTCATTATTTCTAAATTGAGTGATTTCTTGAGTTCCACCAAATGAAACTTGACCCCCGTTTAATTGAAATCCAACTCCAGGATTCATTTTACTAATATGTCCAAATTCTTGTTTTATCTCATTGTAAAAAAGTCCTACTGTGGCAGGATTCCAATTTTTCGAAAAATAGAACATTTCGAAAACGGCCTCGACTAAAGGTGGATTCTTGTATTTTACTATAGTATTTTTCATTTTTAATCTTCGAGAGGAGTATAATTAGAATGACAATAATACAAACTTTCTATATTATAATTAACATTATAGAGATATTTATTAACATCATTGTGTTTATTTTAATATTTATGATTGTTTTAATGGGTTTTGTTCTCGGCTAACTTCAACGCTTCATAAGCGTTAATAATTCCTCCGGTTACCGATAAGGAAGAAAACTTCACCTTTGTCTTTTTATAGGTGGTAATATTGGGGAGATAAACCTTTTTGGGATACTTTAACGCTGAGGCAAGCAATATTTCCTTTAATTCCAGGGCGGTTAATTCCGGATAATACGACCAAACCAAAGCCGCAACACCTGATGCAACAGGGCTGGAGAAACTGGTTCCGCTTTCCATGTCGTATTTGCTTCCGGGGAAAAGAGAGATTATATCCACTCCCGGAGCAAAAACATCGACCGTTTTCTGTCCATAATTTGAAAAAACACCCGGCAGTGTTTTATTGCCTATTTTGGTATTGGCTCCTACCGTAATCCAATTCTTGACAAAGGAATTATTGTTCAAACGTTTGGTTGGATAGCTTTCCACTGTATCGCAATTTGCGGATTCGTTTCCGGAAGCATGAACCAAAAGTACCCCGTGGGACTCAGCATATAAAATGGCTTCATCAACCAGCGTTTTCAAGGGTGAAAATTCTTTTCCAAAGCTCATATTGATAATGTTTGCTCCATTATCGACAGCATATCGTATGGAAAAGGCCACGTCTTTATCGTATTCGTCGCCATCAGGCACCGCCCTTAAAACCATTATTTCCACATCATCGGCAATACCGTTTATGCCTTTGTTATTGTTTCGGTTGGCACCAATAATACCCGACACAAAGCTGCCATGCTCAGCACTTGGACCAATTACATCGTTATTGCCATAGTTTTTTTCATTAGGGTTATAACAATCATCGCCCACAATCATTCTGCCGTTGAGTTCTATATTTAATGAGGTATTGAGTTCCTTATTCAGTTCGATGGTTTCATAATCAAGCATTTTGTAGGTAAAACCTCTTTTGAGTATCTGTTTTAATAATTTTTTAGCATCGGCCTCTTGTTTGTTTTTTGGTTTTACTTTTTCAATTTCATCCAGCTTTGGTTCCTTGTTTTTAGTGTAGGGGCTTAATAAAACTAGGGCAGAGTCCAATTTGGTTCGAAACTCATTCAATTCCTCCAATTGTGAAGTAATCTCTTCAATTTCATCATTATATCTTTTTAAACAATGCTGATATTGGATGTAATTTTCCTTTTCCTCTTTTGTAAGGTTTTGAGTAGTAGTAATCGTGTCGAAAAGCGACTTATACTTGTTTAAGACCCGAACAAATTCAAAGTTTTCAATATCTAAATTTTCACCTGAGGCATTGCCTAAAAAGTTCCAACCGTTAATATCATCAACATAGCCATTGTGGTCATCATCCATCTGGTTGTTTGGAATTTCATCGGTATTAACCCATATTTTATCTTTCAAATCTTCATGAGTTATATCTACTCCGCCATCGATAACGGCCACAATAATTTTCTTTTTTGGCGTTTTACCTACCAATAATTCCTGATACGCTTTATCAACACTGACACCCTGAACTTTATCCGATTTCGGATCCAAATTATACCAGTTTAGATAATGGAGGTTGAGAGAATCTAAGGTTGTTCCCTTTTGCTTATTTCCAAGGGCATAAGCAACTTCAGAACTAGTTATAACCAGAAATAAAACCAATAGTATTGCAGCAATTCGTATCATATTGGAACAGGTAAATTAAATTCATTAAAAAACTATCTAATTCCTAGTTTCTTTAGTTAAATGCAAAATTGATAAGAATAACGTTTATCTATACTTTATGTTTCTTGGAAATTGCATTGGACAGGACTGATAAAACCATGTACCAAATTATTATTAAAGCAAGGGCTGCCATGGGTATAGCTATTATCAGTATCAGATTGCCCGCTAAAAAAATAAACCGTATTTTATTGTCTTTTACTTTAAGATTTTTAAACTTAAGTGAAAACATGGGTATTTCGGCAACCAACAAATAACTCAATATTACTGCAAGACTTATGATAAAATAAGGTTGGTTAATTATTGGAGCTATGCTTGAATTGGGATAAGCTTTGAGCACAAAAGGTAATGTAGCCCAAACCATGGCGTTGGAAGGAGTGTTCAGCCCAATAAACGATTCTGTTTGTCGGGTATCGATGTTAAATTTCGCCAACCGCAGCGCCGAAAAAACAGTAATAATAAACGGCGAAAAAATTAAAACCCAATCAATAAAAACTGCCTCGCTAAGGGGCAAATTGCCCAATATTGCCTGACGGACAATAGCATGGGCAATAGCCGCAGGAGCTAATCCAAAACTGATAACATCGGCTAAGGAGTCGAGTTGTTTCCCCATTTCGGAATAAGCCCCAAGCAGGCGGGCGCTCATGCCATCGAAAAAATCGAAAACGGCAGCCACCAAAATCATGATTCCGGCAGCCACCAAAAACCCCTCGAAAGCAAAAACAACCGATAAACTACCCGATAACACGTTGAAAGAGGTGATGGTGTTGGGCACAAAGGCAAAATATTTTTTTATACTCATAGCGTTCTGTTTAATACCGGAACAAATTTATAAATAAACCTGAATAGGAAGGGATAATAATTGAAATGTACATTAAAAAGAGTGTTTATGGGT
>DYQV01000463.1 GCA_020719105.1 Rikenella microfusus | reverse complement strand
CTGAATCGCCGATCTTCCCAAGTCCCTGATAACCAAAGTCTAAATCTTCACGATGATCACCGGTCGGTAAAATAATTTTTGTGAGGTTATTGTCTAAAGTGACCGTCAATCCCATAGGTAATGTAGTGGAATCCACTTTCACCACATATTGACCGCCGCTCAACCCGTCGAATTTATATTTGCCATTTGCATCGGTAGTCGTTGATTTTATTAGAGAATCATCCGATGTTCCAATAATTCCGTCCGCCCCAACGCCGTATAAATTGATTTTGATTCCGGGTAATCCTGCTTCGCCAACTTGTTGAATTTTATCGCCATTTTCGTCAAGCCAAACCGTGTCGCCAATCCACGAACTGCCTTTTAAGCCAAAATCTTCTTTTAAATCAACGACTCCCGCC
This sequence comes from Rikenella microfusus, assembly GCA_020719105.1. Classification (GTDB taxonomy): domain Bacteria; phylum Bacteroidota; class Bacteroidia; order Bacteroidales; family SZUA-534; genus GWE2-40-63. The sequence goes on along the minus strand of DYQV01000463.1, from coordinate 2,034 downwards.
CCTAAATTGATATTCAACAGGGTCGGTGTGGTATTTTCCAAACCGGTCGGCGTTTGAATTGAAACCTGATATTGGTTCGGCGATAAATCTTTGAACAAATATTTTCCAGCAAAATCAGTCGTTTGGATTTTTAGATCATCGTCAGAATTGCCTAAAATTCCATCTGAACCCGCTGATCTTAAAGTTACTAAAACACCGCTTAAACCTATTTCGCCAACTTGTTGAATTCCATCATTATTTTGATCGATCCAAACGGTGTCCCCAATTTGACCGCTGGTTTTTAAGCCAAAATCCGCATCAACTCGATGATCATTTGCTTGTAAAATCAATGATTTAGCTGATGGCGTGGTAAATTGTGATCCCATGGGAATTGTGTCGACATTTAACCCTACATTATATGAGCCAGCCGCTAAATTCCCAAATTGATAGTAACCCTTTGAATCTGTTGTGGTTTTCGTGAAAATATCGTCATTGGTGTTTAATTTTCCATCCGCACCCGCGCTATGGAGAACCACTTCAACGCCTGAAATTCCAACTTCTGTAGGTTGTTGAATTCCATCACTATTTTGATCAAGCCAAACCGTATCCCCAATCGATGCGCCGCTTCGGTTATATCCAAAATCGACCGCTAAATTTTGTTCGGCGTTCGCTAAGTTAATGATTTTATTATTATTTCCAACGCTTTGTGCGCCAACCGTCGGGGTCGTTCCCGCGGGCAAACTTGACGGATCAACGCTGATTTCATATTGACCTGCGCTTAATCCGCCAAATAAATATTTTCCTTGTAAATCAGTCGTTTGGACTTTTATCTCATCATCGGCGGTATTTAATTGACCGTCTTTTCCTGCGGATTTTAAAGTTACGACCGCATTCGAGATTCCTGTTTCGCCAATCTGTTGAATTCCATCGTTATTTTGGTCATACCAAACATAATCTCCGATCTTTCCTGTGCCATTTGAAAATCCAAAATCACCTTTCAAATTTATTTCAGCGTTCGCCAAACTCACATTCAAAATTAACGGCGTAGTATTGGACAACCCATTGATTGGATTGACTTTTATTTGATATTGACTTGCGGGTAATCCGGCGAACAAATAATGTCCTTCATAATCAGTCGTTTGCGAAACACTTATTTCATCGCCCGTTCCAAATAAACCGTCATTACCTGGGTGGGTAATCGTAACGACTTGATTTGCAATGCCTTTTTCGCCGTTGTTTTGGATGCCGTCGCCGTTTGAATCTAACCAAACAGTATCGCCGATTTTGCCCGTTCCGTAGATAACCCCTTGAAAACCAAAGTCTATTTTTAGATTATTTTCAGCTCCCGCTAAGTTGATGATTCCACTCGCATTTGATCCGATATTTTGCGCGCTTTGAACGCTTGGGCTTAACGTGACGGGAATGCCGTTCAAAATACTAACTTGATATTGACCTGAAATTAGGTTATTAAACAAATACTTACCAGAAGCATCAGTGGTTTGTGCGAATAAAATATCATCATCATTTCCAAGGACATTGTCGCCGCCCGCGTATCTTAATTGAACCGAAACGCCCGCAAGTCCGCTTTCGCCAACCTCTTGAATTCCATCATTATTTTGGTCATGCCAAACGTAATCCCCGATCGATCCTGTGCCTTTAAATCCAAAATCTCCTTTTAGATCAACCAAGCCGTCAGTCAATGTTGTGCTGTAAATCGTTGATATGGTTGGAGTTGTTCCATTTGGCGCAGTCACTTTAATCTGATACGCGCTCGCAGGGAGTCCCGTGAACAAATAATGTCCTTCAGAATCAGTCGTTTGCGTGACGCTGATGTCATCGCCCGTTCCAAATTTACCATCACTACCCGGATGCGTAATTGTAACTATTTGATTTGATAAACCTTTTTCGCCGTTATTTTGAACTCCGTCGCCGTTTTGGTCTAAAAATACTGTGTCGCCGACTTTTGCCGTGCCGTAAATCGTCCCAAAATAGCCAAAATTTATTTTTAGATTATTTTCAGCTCCCGCTAAGTTAATGATTCCACTCGTGTTTCCA
>DYQV01000058.1 GCA_020719105.1 Rikenella microfusus | reverse complement strand
TAATTTGTTTTTTTATTTATTAATTTGGGGAGGGTTCAATTCCTGAATCCTCCTTTTTTTTAAAACTTAAAGTATGTATCCAGTGAAAAATTTGCTTTCCATCCTTATTTATTTTTTAATTATTGCTGGACTTAATTCTTGCAACGATAATGAAACAAATAATCCAAATGTTGGCTCAATGCAGCTATCGGAAGTAAAAGCAAACTCAATTCCGTTAAGCCCGACCGAAAATAATACAGGAATCCTTGTTAATTCGGTTTTTACAATAGAATTCAATAGTCCCCTTGACACCAATTCGGCTAAACTAAACATTATTCTGATAAACCATGTAAACGAACCGATTCTTTGCAATATGAGCTTTGAAGAAAATAACACATCGATTCGTCTGCAATCTCAACAAGACCTTAATTATCAAACAACCTATACCCTTCAAATTCTTTCCGGAATTAAAGGTTCTGCCAGTGAAACTTTTCCTGGAATAAATTATACTTTTAGTACCGAAGCAGGTATTATAACCATCCAATCGATTACTTTAAATGGCCTTAATTTTCAAAAACCAAACGTACTACAGAACATCCCACGTCAAAACGACACCATTATCATACGGTTTTCTGCGCCATTGAACCCTTCAACCTATCAAAATAGCATTTCTTTATCTGGTGTTAGTGGCTTGAGTTATTCACTTTCTGATGAAAATAAACAAGTAACCACCCTAATAACCAGCAAATTGGCTGGTTTAAAAAAATATACATTCAGTATTTCAGGTAATCTAACTTCACAAGAGGGATTCTCCTTTACGGGTTTTTCCAATTATTTCTATACTGCTGTTGATTCCACTCCTAAATTTCCTGTAATTTCCGATGACGAATTACTTACTTTAATCCAAAAACAAACCTTCAAATACTTCTGGGACTATGCACATCCGGTAAGTGGCCTTGCACGGGAACGATTGGGTTCAGGTGATGTGGTAACATCAGGTGGCAGCGGCTTTGGACTTATGGCCATACTGGTTGGGATTGAAAGGGGCTTTGTTACACGACAGGAAGGTTACGAAAGGCTTAATAAAATAGTGACCTTTTTAAATAAACCAACCACTGAAAAATTTCATGGGGCATTTCCGCACTGGTTAAATGGCTCTACTGGAAAAGTTATCCCTTTTAGTACTAAAGATAACGGAGCTGATATAGTGGAAACAGCTTACTTGATGCAAGGATTGTTAACCGTAAGGGAATATTTTAAGAATGGTTCATCGGAGGAACAGCAATTATGCGATTCTATTACCCAATTATGGGAGAATATGGAGTGGAGCTGGTTCCGGCGGGGAAATCAAAATGTGTTGTATTGGCATTGGTCGCCCAATTACGGTTGGGATATGAACATGCAAATACAAGGCTGGAGCGAATGTCTGATTGTATATGCATTGGCAGCAAGCTCACCAACATACAGCATTCCAAAGGAGGTTTATACCAATGGCTGGGCACGTAACGGTGCGTTTCCCATGAAAAACGGAAAGAAATTTTATGGCATTACGTTACCTTTGAGTTGGGATTATGGCGGTCCTCTTTTTTGGGCTCATTACTCCTTCTTAGGTTTAGATCCAAGTAATCTATCCGATCAATATGCCAATTATTGGGAACAGAATGTGGCCCATAGCCGCATCCATTATGAGTATTGCAAAGACAACCCCAAGAATTATGTGAGTTATAGTGCCGACTGCTGGGGATTAACAGCTTGCGATATCCCCAATGGATATGCCGCTTGCGAACCAAATAACGATAAAGGAGTGATTGCCCCTACTGCTGCCATTTCTTCTATTGCATACACACCTGAAGAATCCATGGCCGCCATTCGGTTCTTCTATTATGTGTTGGGCGACAAATTATGGGGTGAATATGGGTTCTACGATTCCTTTGATATAAATAATAACTGGTGGGCCCGATCATACCTTGCCATTGATCAGGGGCCCGAAATTTGCATGATTGAAAATTATCGGTCTGCCTTGCTTTGGAATTTGTTCATGAACGATCCCGAAGTACAGTCAGGCCTTACAAAACTAGGTTTTGCTTATAAGTAGTATGTTTGAAATGTAATTACCTATTTTGAAATTTTGCCTTGGCAATAAATATTCATTGAAATCTAATTAATAAGAAGTCTGAAAATGAAAAATCACCTAAAACTCATTTCAGTGCTAATCCTATTTTTTATTAGCACTTCAGGATGCATAAAATCGAAACAAACAGAGTATAAGTCGTTTGGTAAAATCAATTACCCGGTAACAGCCGATGATGTTGCCATGCTCGATTCCATACAATTTAAAACATTTCAATACTTTTTAGGTGAACACCATCCAGCGTATGGCATAGTAAAAGACCGGGCTGCTGCATTAGCCCCTGCCAGTATTGCATCCACCGGTTTTGGGATACCCTGTTTTGCCATAGGTGCCGAACGGAATTGGATTGAACGGGAACAGGCAGCAAAAATTACCCTTAACATTTTGGAGTTTTTTACCCATTCAGTTCAAAGTACCGATACCAATGCCACCGGATACAAAGGGTTTTATTACCATTTTCTGCGAATGAATTCAGGTACACGGGAATGGAAATGTGAACTCTCTTCTATTGATACCGGTATTTTGATGATGGGTTTCCTATTTGCACGCAACTACTATAACCTGGATAACGAGGCTGAAATAAAGATACGTTCGCTCTCAACGGCATTGCTCAGCAGGATGGATTGGAATTTCTTTCTATTGCCATCAACCAGTAAATATGCAAATACCATTTCCATGGCCTGGACCCCTGAAAAAGGGTTGCTCGATTATGGCTGGTTCGGCTACAACGAGGCATTGTTTCTTTATGTATTGGCTGCCGGAACAGGTATGGAAAATGTGGAACAAAGTTATGATGCCTGGTTGGCTACCTATAAGTGGGAAACTCCTTACAAAGGTCTTTCACATGTGACTTTTCCACCGTTGTTTGGTCATCAGTTTGCCCATTCATTCATCGACTTTCGCGGATTGGGAGACAAATACATGAAAGAAAAAGGAATAGATTACTTCGAAAACTCTAAGCGCGCTACTTATGTCCAGCGTGAATATGCCATTGAAAACCCCAAAGGCTGGGTTGGCTACGATTCACTTTGCTGGGGATTTACCGCTTGCGACGGCGCAGGCGACAAATATAATTTTGACAACAAAAAGTTTGAAGGCTATGCCGGAAGAGGGGCCAGCGGTAAAAATAATACCGTTGCCGAGGACGGAACCGTTGCACCTTATGGACCCATGACGTCGTTACCCTTTGCACCTGAAATTGTTTTGCCAACCATAAAATCGATGAATGCCAATTATGGAAGCAAAATATGGGGCAAATACGGTTATCTGGACTCTTTTAATCCCACCATTAACTGGGTGAATAACGACTATATCGGTATTGACCAGGGACCCATGTTGATGATGATTGAAAATTTCAGGACCGGGTTGGTCTGGGAGTATGTGATGAAGGATCCCGTAATTCAAAAAGGATTGGAAACACTTGGTTTTGAATATTTGAAATAATTTTTACTCATGAGAAATTTTATCAAACCATCGATAACGCTTTTTACGTTGGTTTTGTCAATATCATTGGCACATTCCCAAATCAAAACGCTCGATGATTTCGAGAACAAAGAAGGTTGGAATTTCATTCAATCCGATGGCGTTTCCCTAAACCTAACCAACGAAAAAGGATTAACCAACAATGCCGTCCGGTTCGATTACGATTTTACCAAAGGCACCGGTTATGGGGGAATCCAAAAATTCTTCCCAATTGACCTTCCCGAAAATTATGAATTTACTTTTTATGTAAAAGCCGAGTCACCGGCCAATAATTTTGAAATCAAATTTATCGATAAAACCGGCGACAACGTCTGGTGGGTAAGCAACCGTAATTACGATTTTCCATCTGAATGGAAAAAAGTTACTATTAAAAAAAGACACATTGTTTTTGCCTGGGGACCAACCGCCGACCAGCACCTAAAACGGATTGACCGGATTGAATTTACCATTGCCTCGTTTGTTGGAGGTAAAGGAACCGTTTGGCTCGATGATTTCAAATTTGAACCCCTACCGCCGGAAACGTCATCCTATCCGGAACCAGCAGTCACGGCATCCTCATCAATGAAAAATCATTCCCCCGACTTTATTTTTGATGGTTCGGAAAAATCTTATTGGCAAAGCAGCTCAGCAATTAATCAGAATATTTTAATTGATTTTAAAGCCCGAAGGGAATTTGGCGGTTTGCAGATAAAATGGTTGGACGACAATTCCGCTAAAAGCTTTGAAATACTAGTATCAACTGATGCAAAAAACTGGGAAAAAGTCTATACTGTTCAATCAAATCAAAGTGATGTCAGTTTTATCAGGCTTCCTGAGGCAGAAGCCAATTTCGTTAAGTTAAACTTATTGGAAAACAATGCCCCAAATGGGATAGGAATCCGTGAAATAAAATTGCTAAACATCAAAGAATCGCTTACAATAAACGATTTCCTGATTTATGCTGCCACCCATTCGCCAAAAGGGAATTATCCCAGATATTTTCTAAATGAAGCCTCTTTCTGGACTATTTCCGGAGTGAATAATGATGTTAAGGAAGCCATGATTAATACCGATGGAATGGTGGAAGTAGATAAAGGACTCTTTTCCATTGAACCAATAATAAAAATGGGCGATTCTATTTATAATTGGAATAATGTAACCACCCAACAATCCTTAGGATCGAATGTGAATAAAAAAGAATTTGAATTTGTTCCCACCGTTACCTGGCAATTAAACCAATTAACATTAGAAACTTCCATTACAGCCGTTGGCGAGGCAAACAAAAACTCAATGCTATATATCCGCTATTCATTCAAAAATAACACCTCTCTACCCTTGGATTTTGAATTCTATTTATTAATACAGCCTTATCAGGTGAATCCTTATTACCAGTTCCTGAATCATCCCGGGGGCGTTGGCAAAATCAAGTCTATTCAAGAGGAAAAAGAGGGATATTTGGCTGTTGATGAAAAAGTAGTGCTTTTCCAAAAAAAGTACGATGCCTTTGGGGCATGTAATTCTGACCAAGGAAATTTGGTTGAACTTATCGGCCAAGGAAAATTGCCGGTGAATAAAGCAACTTCCGACCCAAACGGTTTGGCCAATGGGGCCGTAAAGTATTTATTGCACCTCGATGCTGGAGCATCCACTGTGCTATATGTTTCCGTCCCATTTTATGGGAAAAACACACCCAATGGAAACCTCAGCATCAATCGGGCATCGGATGCTTTTGCCCAATCATCGGAATTTTGGAAAGCAAAAACCGGACACATCAAATTCAGCTTACCTCCTTCATCCGACCGAATTGTAAATACGTATCAATCGAACCTGGCTTACATTTTAGTTAACCGCGACAAAGTAGGTATTCAACCCGGTTCCCGTTCGTATGAAAGAAGCTGGATACGCGACGGTGCCTTAACATCTTCGGCCCTTTTAAAATCAGGAATAGTTCAGGAAGTTAAAGATTATATCGATTGGTATGTCGTGCATCAATACGAAAACGGAAAAGTTCCTTGTGTGGTTGATTTCAGAGGCCCTGACCCGGTTCCCGAAAACGACAGCCATGGCGAATTGATTTACTTAATTCGCGAATATTTCAACTTTACTCAGGATACGGCTTTCCTTATGTCAAAAAACCCAAATGTGTTAAAAGCAGTAGATTATATTGAATCGCTTATTGCGGAACGTTCCACCGACCACTTTAAAAACGGGAACGACAGCATTCGTGCTTACTACGGCCTAGTTACGGAATCAATCAGCCACGAAGGATATTCGGCAAAACCGATGCACTCGTACTGGGATATATTTTTTACCATGAAAGGGTTGAAAGACGCCGCCGATATTCAAAAAATATTGGGCGAAACCGCAAATTATGAAAGAATATCAAAGGTTCGCGATACGTTTAAAGAAAACCTTTACAACTCGTTGCAACTTGCCATGAAGACCCGAAATATTGATTACCTGCCGGGTTGTGTTGAACTGGGCGATTTTGATGCCACCTCAACAACCATTGCATTAACCCCTTGCAACGAACTTAAAAACCTACCAAAACCACAGGTTTACAATACTTTCGAAAAATACTACGGCTTTTTCAAAAACAGAAGAGACGGAAAATTGGATTGGGTAAATTACACCCCCTACGAAAACCGATTGATTGGTTCATTCATCATGTTGGATCAACCGGAGAGAGCCCACGAATTGATTGATTTTTTTCTCAACGATCAGCGTCCACAGGGTTGGAATCATTGGGCTGAAGTGGTTTGGAAAGATAAACAGTTCCCGGGTTTTATTGGCGATATGCCGCACACCTGGGTAGGTAGCGATTTTATCAATGCCATCCGATCGATGTTTATTTATGAAAATGAATTGGATCAATCGCTGGTGCTCGGAGCGGCTCTTTATCAGGATTGGATAGATGCCCCCCAAGGAATGTCTATTGAAAATCTGCCAACCTATTATGGGGAGATTTCCTATTCCATAAAAAAAGAAGGTACTAGCTATCGCTGCAAAATTTCAGGCGATGTAAAACTTCCAGCCAATGGAATTATAATCAGAAACTTTAACAGTTCCCAACTCCCTAAAAAAGTTACGGTGAACGGAAAGGAGATAAACGGTTTTTCTGAAAAGGAAATTTCTGTTAAGGAAATGCCCGCAGATATATTGATATTTTACTAATAGCAACTCTACATGGAAGAAGAAATTAAAATTGCCCGAAGCACAAAGACAGAGGATAAAATCCATTTTTCGCAATTAGCGGCTTATGGTGCCGGTGGAATCATCCCCATTGCCCTGTTCAACGTCGCCGGAATATTGGTAGGGTTAATGGGCAATATAAGTTTAGGCTTGAGCGCTTTCTGGCTTGGGGCTATTTTGATAATCCCACGTCTATGGGATGCCCTTTCCGATCCCATTATCGGGCATCTTTCCGACAATACCCGCACCCGTTGGGGGCGTCGCCGACCTTACCTGCTATTTGGAGGAATAGCTGTTGCTGTTTCGTTTGTGGTAATCTGGTGGATACCCAAAGGCGAAATGGTCAATAGCTGGTTCCCTAGCGATTCTGGATATCAGGCTTTTCAATTGGTTTACATCCTTGTTTCGCTCTTAATTTTTTTCACGGCAGTCAATATTTTTGAAATCCCTCACGGAGCTTTGGGCATGGAAATGACCACCGATTACCACGAACGGACCCGTTTGTTCAGCGCCAAAAGCTTTGTAGGAAACCTTTTTGCGATGAGCACTCCTTGGCTCTTTGCCCTTGCCAGCATGGAAATTTTCAAAGGCCCGGGAGGCAATGAAGTGGATGGAATGCGCTATGTTTCCATACTCATTGCAGCCATACTGATTCCACTTTCATTCTGGTGGTCGTTTAAGTTACGAGAACCTGGATTTAAAAAGGTTGCCACACAGAAAAAAACACCTTTTTGGACTGATATGAGGCGTACGGCCAGCAATAAGAACTTTGTAATGCTCACCCTTACCATATTTACCTTGGCCATGGGTTTTAATTTCGTAAGCCTGCTGGGGTCTTACATTCCAATTTTCTTTATATACGGTGGTGATAAAGTAGCCGGTGCTACGTTGTTGGGAATCAACGGTACCATTTGGGCAATAACAGGAGTACTTGCTGTATTTCCTTTAAATTGGATAAGTCCAAAACTGGGCAAGCGGAAAACCCTTATAATTGCAATCCTTTTAATGGTGGCAGCGCAAGCTTCCAAAATTGTTTGCTATAATCCTACCTATCCTTATCTGGTGCTTATACCAACTGTTCTCCTTTCAGCCGGAATGCTCTTTTTCTTTACATTGGGATCTTCCATGGTTGGTGATATTTGCGACGAAGATGAATTGGCTACTGGCAACCGATCCGAAGGCAGTTTTTATTCGGTTTTTTGGTGGTTCATTAAAATGGGAACTGCCCTTGCCAGCTTGGTAGCAGGGGCGCTCATTGTATATACCTTATTCGACGAAACCCAAGTTACCAAGGTAGATAGTTTACAAGGCAATGTGAGAGAACTGCGTAGCGAAATCCAATACTGGCAGGGTAATCAGGACTTATCCAAAACAAATACAACTTTGCTCGATAATACAAAGGAACAGGTAATAAAAGCGATTGATGAGTCGAAACTCTATTTTACCGTTCTGGAAAAAGAAGCTGCTAAAAAGCAGGACAAAGCCTATCAAAATGAAGCGAAATACGTAAGTCAGCGGAAAGAAAAGTTTATTGAAGCAATGACAACTACCGATTCAACAAAACGTGAACTGGAAAAACTGAATCTTAAATTGGCAAATATAGGTATGTCTTCCACCGATTCATTAACCAAAATCATTAGAACTGAAGCCATTCCATTGATACTTGAACCCAATCTGGAAAAGGCACGAATGAATTCATTTGAGCTTTTGGCTCATCTTGAAGGTAAATCGCTGGAGTCGAAAAAAAGTGTTGAACATTATAGGAAACTCATTCATAATAGTGCTGAAATTGATAAAAAAATACAGAATATCAACACTAAAATACCTTTAGAAATTATGGATAAAGAACTTAGTCTAATTGAAACCGAAATGGTGCAACTCACCCAACAATCGCCATACACGCTTTTAATGATGCGGGTGGTGGAGATAGGGCTGCCCTTATTGCTTAGCATTTTTTCAGTTTTCTTCATATTACGGTATTCTTTAACTGAGAAACGTTCACACGAAATTAAAGACCTATTGAAACAACGGAATTTGGAACAAAAAAATGAATGAGATAATACATATTGGGCTCAAAATAGCTGTTTTATCAAACAATAAATATACAAGGACGTTTAGTTAGGAATTCCCCCCTATAATCCCCCCAAGGGGATACGTTCTCCGTAGCAACAATGCTAGTCCTCCTTTGAGGGAGGTGCCCGAAGGGCGGAGGGTGAAAATCCTTACCTAAACGATTTTACATTAATATACAAAAATTAAAAGCTCATTGAAATGACATTCCAAATTAAAGAAAACAACTTTTACCTCGACAATAAAAAAGTATTTCTCAACTCAGGGGAAATCCACTATTTCCGGATCAATCGCGATTTGTGGGACACTCATCTGGATGCCGCCAGAGAAGCTGGTTTGACTACTGTGAGTACTTATGTTCCTTGGGCATTCCACGAATCGGTGGAAGGTATTTTTGATTTTGATGGTACTTCGTTGCCCGAAAGGGACCTGAAGGGTTGGCTGGAACGATGCCAAACCCGCGGATTGCATTGCATCGTAAAACCGGGTCCCTTTATTTTGGCAGAATACCGGGGAGCCGGATTGCCCGACTGGTTTATGGAAAAGCACGGAACCGCCGCTAAAATGCGAAACAGCAAGGGTGAAATTTTCCCCAGCGACGGCATCAGCCTGTTCAATCAAAAATATCTGGAAAAGGTAACGCTTTGGTACAATCAAATTATGCCGTTCATCAGCCAACGCCAATTATCAGCAGGTGGGCCAATCATCATGATGCAAATCTGCAACGAGATTGGGGTTTTTCCCTGGCTAGCCCACCAGGCGGACTATTGTTCGGCTACAAAGGAAAAATTCATTATATATTTGAAGAAAAAATTCGCCGACATTGAAACCGTTAACTACCTTTGGGGAACCCATTACCAGAATTTTAACCAAGTAGAACTGCCTCCCGACGGAAAACTCCCTTATACATCAAAAGAAGACCGCGGCCGCGATTATGAATGGCACCGGTTCTGGAGGACTTATTATGCCGATTATCTGCGGATGCTTACTGCAATAGCTCGTGAACGAGGCGTTACCGTTCCTTTATACCACAACCTTCCGGGCTGGATTTATGGAAGCGGATACGAATTCCCCGTAAACATTACTATGTACGAGGATTTGTTTGAGGAAAAGAGCGAAATCATTTTCGGGGTCGATCATATACCCGAATTCCTGTCGTACCGCAATATGCACGACGATCGCATCATTAACGATATTACCTATGCCATGCAGGGGAACAAACCCCTGTTTGCCGCCGAATTCCAAAGTGGTTCACGCGAATATCATGTGGTAACCAATCCACGCGAGATGGAACTATTTTATAAAGCCAGTGTGGCCAATGGTCTTACCGGATGGAATTATTACATGTTCTCACAGGGACGCAACCTGCGGCACACCGGCTATTCCGGTGCTACCTTTTACTGGTTCAATCCGCTCACACCTGAAGGCAAACGTACCAGTGCTTTCCCGTTGGTTCAGCGGATGAATAAAATCATCAAAACATCGGAAAGCCTTATTGTGGATGCCAAACGTAAGGCAGAAGTCTGTGTACTTTTCTATCCGCCTTATTATGCCACAGAACTGGAGCGGCCTGTTTCGGCTGCGTGTGAGCTTACTTTCAATTATTCCGCAATCCGCCGTCCTGCTTATTTCGATGGATTGTTAAAAGTGCTGCAGATTCTGAATATCGACTACGATATGGTGGATTTAACGAAAGCTTCCGCCGATACCCTGAAAAAATACCAACAAGTTTGGGCCTTTAGCACCGATGAAATGAATGCCAACGACCAGCAGACCCTTGTGGATTATACCCAAACCGGCGGAAATCTGGTGATTTTCCCATACCTCCCCGATCGCGAAATGACCCAAAAAACTTGCACCATCCTCCGCGATGCTTTGTCGGTGCATCCATCGGGAAAAGAAAATACCGATTCGCCGTTGCTGGATGTATATGACCTAAAAGATATCAAATGCGCCAATCCACAGAGTGTTTTTTCCGAAGAATCGCTGGCAGGTGCAGAAATCATTGCCCGCACCATCCGTGGTTCAGCTTGCGGATTTACAAAAAAACTGGGTAGCGGCTCTCTCACTCACCTCGGAGCCTGGATTGGATTCGACACCGAGGGCCAATTACCGGTTTATGAAGCCCTGCTAAATACATCGAAAGCCAAACTACGACAAACCACCTCCAACAATCAAAACATTGCCGTTCGTGAACGCTTTACCAGCGGGAATGCCGCTGTACTTTTTGTAGCGAATTATTACAACGAGGAACAAAGTTGCAGGGTCAGTTATACGCACCCCTCAACCAGTGAAACCATTGCCATTCCTTATTCACAGGAGTCCATGCTAATGCCTGCCTTGTACAGCATCCTAACTCCAGTATGCATGGAAGTTGCTCCCGGATTAAAGATTTTACACAGCACTTCTGACTTGCTACATTTTGAATTTAGGAAGGACCAACTGGAGATTACCCTTAACGGTGATCGCGACTTGTTGGGAGAACTGGTTTTCGAAGGTCTCGGCGTAAAGAATATCCATGCTGCTACCCTTGATGGTGAAGCAGTAAAAATAATTGTTATTGAAAAAAGTGTTGCCATTGTATATCAGCATAAACATAAAAGTGAAATGATTTTGCATATCAAAATTAGCTAAATGGAACATTCATGGTTTGCAATAAATATAAAGGCAAAGATCAAGTATTTCGGCAATGTGTTGGATTGTTATAAACAAAACGGGGTAAATTATCCCATTTTGATTTCAAATTTTTACCACAGAGATACAGAGGTCACAGAGCACCACGGAGTGAATTCTCCTTGTTTTCTTTGTGTTCTCCGTGTCTCAGTGGTCATTTGTTTTTTATATTAAAATATTTACGGGTTTTATCTCTTTCAAAATATAACTGGTGATAATCCAACATTCGTGATATTCGTGTTAATTCGTGGCTAATATTAAAAA
>DYQV01000462.1 GCA_020719105.1 Rikenella microfusus | reverse complement strand
ATCGCACATTCATACCTTTCGCTTTGCTCAGGTATGAATAAAGCGGGTTAATAATGTTTTTAAAGAGGGTGAGTTAGTAAAGAATTCAACTGTCAAGGAATACTTGACTGTTCAAAAGGAAGGTTTAAGAACCGTTAAACGAAACGTTACTTTCTACAACCTCGATGTAATTATATCGATAGGTTACCGTGTAAAGTCGCAACGAGGCACCCAATTCCGAATATGGGCAACACAAGTATTGAAAAACTATTTGCTTAAAGGTTATGCAATGCATGAACGATTTGAGCGAATTGAAAACAGATTAGCAGACCATGATAAAGTGTTTGACTTATTGATTAAATCAGCCGTATTACCACAAGAAGGTATTTTTTTTGATGGTCAAATATTTGATGCATATAAATTTGTTGCTGATTTAATTAGGGGGTCTAAAGAATCCATATTGCTTATTGATAATTATATCGATGAAAGTGTATTCATGATTCTATCTAAAAGGAATCATAAAGCGTCAGCAACTATTTACACTCATGCCGTTTCAAAACAATTGCAAATCGATTTAGATAAACACAATGCACAGTACCCGCCCATTGCCATAAAACCGTTCAGCAAATCACACGATCGCTTTTTAATTATCGATCACAAGACGGTTTATCATATTGGAGCTTCATTAAAAGATTTAGGAAAAAAGTGGTTTGCATTCTCAAAAATAAATATACATGTTAATGAAATTATTGAAAAATTGGATGCCAAAGCATAAATAGTTTGTTGAAGTGCTGAAGTGCAGAGAAGGAACAGAAGACCGAAGCTGGAAGACGGAAGTCAGAAGTTAGAAGCGAGAAACCAGCGACCAGTAACCCATTGCCCATTACTAATTGTTCATTGTCAATTATCACCTATCTTTACCCTAAAATTCATTGCCAATGCCCTTTGAAGCGCGCATCATAGAACTGCCCAAAATATTGGACGACCGCAGGAACCTTACCTTTATTGAAGACGAAAACCATATTTTATCAATATTACCGTAAATATTAATATTGTTTGCATTATATCGGTATTAATGATTACATTTACAGCATGATTCGTAGAAATAAAGAAAAGGAAATTCTCAAACTATTAAGTTTTTTTCCTGCAGTAGGGATAATCGGGCCTAGGCAGGTGGGTAAAACAACGCTTGCTAAAATAATAATTCAAAAAACCGATAACGAGTCCGTTTATTTAGACTTAGAAAATCCCCGTGATATTGCCAAACTTGATGATCCGGTGCTATATTTTGAAGATAATCAGAATAGATGTGTAATTCTGGATGAGATTCAAAACATGCCCCGATTATTTCCGGTGCTGCGAGCGATGATTGATGCCAATAGGATACCCGGAAGATTTATTTTATTGGGCTCAGCAAGTCCTGATTTAATTAGGGATTCATCGGAAAGTTTAGCCGGAAGGATTGCATATACTGAGTTATCAACATTTAATCTTACAGAAATTGAAGCTAACACCTTGGACCGATTATGGTTACAAGGTGGGTTTCCCGACACTTATCTTGCCATTGACACCGAAATAGTTTCGGTTTGGTATCTAAATTATATTAAGACCTATGTTGAGCGCGATTTACCGGGATTGGGATTGGCTGTAGACAAAAACTTATTAATAAAGCTATTACAAATGCTTTCGCATGTACATGGAAGTATTTTAAATTATAACAATCTATCAAAATCGCTTGGGGTTAGTTCTAATACCATCAAAAAATACATCAATTTTTTTGAGAATGCTTTTTTAGTAAGGCTACTGGTACCTTTTAGCATCAATCTAAAGAAACGCTTGGTAAAAGCACCCAAGGTTTATATACGCGATAGCGGCATACTCCATTATTTGCACAATATAAACGATAAAGAAGATTTGTATGGAAATCCTATTATTGGAAATTCTTGGGAAGGGTTTGTTATTGAGCAAATCATTCAGCAATTACCCGCCAAATATGACTGTTTTTATTACAGAACCCATGACGGTTCAGAATGCGACCTTGTTATAACAAAATCACAAAAGCCTTTAATGGCTATTGAAATAAAGTTTACTGCTGCACCTAAAAATACACGGGGAACAACACTGGCATTTGAAGATTTAGGTGCTGAGCAAAACTTTATAATTACTCCAAATAGTGATGACTTTTTAATAAAAGGTGATGTTAGAGTATGCAATATCTATGATTTCTTAACCCGATATTTAGTTTTATTGACCTAGTTAAAAATGGAGAACATAAAAAAATTAAAAGATTTAGGTATTATTGTACACCATGGCGCTGCAAAAGGTGGCCATTGGCAAATAAAGGAAGGGCTGTAACCCATGAATAAAACCACCGTGTTCGATTGCTCCATAATGGAACTTCCCAAAAAGCACAACCGGGCGGAACATTACTCTTATTATAGTTATATTTGTTTAGTGAAAATTA
>DYQV01000461.1 GCA_020719105.1 Rikenella microfusus | reverse complement strand
TTTGTTTTCATAAATATTAGGAGAATCAATTACCCACACAAAATGACATAGAACCTTTTTTTAGGACAAGTTTTTTTATTTATGAGGTAATTTTTGGTGTATCATAGTGTTTTGGTGCGTTGGTGGCAAAAAAGAGTATTCACTCAGGGGCTATATTGCAAAGAAAAGGAAGGGAAAATGGGATTATATTTAGGTATCCCTCTCCCTGTCGGGTTTCTCCCTTTCAAAAAAGGGAGATCGGTTTGAATAAACATTAGCGGTAAATAGTGGAAATTGCCAATAAGAGTTTCTTTTAAAAATTTGCGGACTCTGCGGTTAATGATTGTTTTAGGACAATATTTACTATTTATGAGGTAATTTTTGGTGTATATTGGTGTTTTGATGCGTTGGTGGCAAAAAAGGGTTCATTTAGGAAGGATAATAGCAGGCTTGTTGGAATGAAGGATTTGTTTTATTGTGTTTGTTGTTTTTGTACCCCTCTTCCGCTGCGGCGGATTCTCCTCTTTTCTTGAAAGGAAATCGGTTTGAATTACCTGCAAAGCAAATTAGAAAAATATCATCCGTTAAATGTTATTAAAAGTGGGTTTTAATGGTTAAATTTGTGCATTAAACACAAAATATTATGAATACAGTTGAAAAGAGAGATTATATCCATAATTACCTTTATCGTATTGACGATAAGAGTATTGATAACATGTTTAAAAAAGTCCAAACATTAGTTGAAAAGGATATTGCATTAACCCTTGCTCAGGAAGAAGAAGTTGAAAAAAGGGTTATGCGCCATAAAAATGGTGAATCCAAGTCATATTCCTGGTCCGAGGTTAGGAATAGGGCAAAAGCAGGTTCATAAGTTATACTGTAATATTTAAAGAAGAAGCAGGCTATGATGTGTTTGATACCCGTAATTGGTATGATTCGCGCCGCATCGGACTTGGAGATGAGTTTCTTGATGAGATAGAAGAATATGTGAAAGTTCTGGAACAGAATCCACAAATCTTCCAAGTAAGAAAACACAACTGGCGATACTGTCCATTAAAGCGTTTTCCCTATATTATTGTATTTGAAATAGAGCAACAAGTTGTTGTTGTATATGCAGTGTTCAATACTTATCAAAATCCGAATCGTTTAGAAATGCGGAATACTAAAGAATAAGTAAAAGCGGTTTGAATAAAGTGCAGTGGTTAATAACTGAGGGTACCGAGTATTTTTTGTTTAAAACTTTGCGGTTCTTTGTAAAAGCTCTGCGGTTAAAAGATTATTTAGGGAAAAGGAAATGCCTGGTATAGTACACTTTATTTGTGTTCCAAGTATTCGGGATAGTGTTTTTGATGTGTTACTCACTTTGATCCAGATAGATTTCGCCTAAGTTAGTGGCAAAAGGGGGTATTACTCAGAGTTTATAAGTGAAGATTAGGCATGATAAAGTGTTTTTTGGCTTAATCCATATATAGAGAAAGTCCCTCAATAAACCTAAAATCACGCTTATTGAGGGTGAATAGTTCCACATCACAAGCCATAGCAGTGGCAGCAATAAATGCATCAGGTACAGCCAATCGATGGCTGAGGGCATACGAGCTAATCAGGTTTATAAATATTCCACAAGTTCTATTGTCAATATCTAGCAGTACAAGGTATCCGATGTCTTTTTTGAGCTTTGCCAAATCACGTTTGTTAAACGCTCCGAATATAAGCTCTCATGCAGTTATGTAGCTAATTGCAATGTTTTTTTTGCCTATTTTTTTTAATTCTGCAATAATTGTTGCGTTACCACGGTAAAACTCAATTAGTACATCGGTATCGCACAATACTATTTTTGCCTGTTCCATGCTTTAGTCCTAAGTGTTTTAGCATTAATATCTTTACCTTCCCATAATCCGGCTGATGCGAAAAAATTATATTTTTCAGTCACAGACCTTTTCTTTGCAGGTCTTTCTACTTCCACAAAATCTAGTTGTCGAATAAATTGAAGGAAGGATAAATACTTCCCTTGGTCTTTGATGTTTAATACAATTGGTTCCATAAGGGTAAAGTGTTAATAGTTGAATTTTCTTTTATTAGGAATGCGTCAATATCCTTTTTTATCAAGCACTTGTCTTTCTTTGCCATCCTCCGTAAAAACAAAACCTCATTTCCCGACAAATTGTAGGAAGAAACAAATATAAGGGTATTTACTGAGCCATGAAATGGGTGCAATCAAAAAACATTTAAATTACTGAATATGCTTCACAATAAAACCAACGGTTCATTTCTGGAAATTATTGCTATTTTTAGCCCTTTATAAAAACAAATAACAATGTTTAAAATAATTCTAATCGGTGCTAATTCCACCGTAAAAACAAATTAATCCCTCCCAATATTGGGAAATGCAAATGTAAGCATCTGATGAATTCTTAAAACTGTTTTACCCAATTAAAAAGTGAAATATTTTTGTGTTATTTCCAACAAT
>DYQV01000460.1 GCA_020719105.1 Rikenella microfusus | reverse complement strand
AATAAAAAACCCGACAAGTTTTCTTGCCGGGTTTCCTTTTTGTATAAAAATTAAAAGCTTTCAAATCCGTCGTCGCTTTCGTGCGACATAATAATATTTACCCCTTTACCTGTTTTTGTAGCCGGTTTTGGATTGGAAAAAATTGTAGGTTTAACTGCTGCCGATACTACTGGTTTTGCCTTGCTAACCATTGGTTTTGGTTTGTTTGCTGTTAACGTTTTTTCAATCGGGGCCGTTTTGTTTACGGGGCTTTTAAAAGTGTTTGTTTGCTTAGGTTTGGGTTCAATGGGAACCTGTTTTTTTTCATAGGTGGATTTTGTAGCAAGTTTTTTGGAATCTTTCAAACTAAAGAACGTCAGGTTATCCTGTAAGTTTTGAGCCTGAGCGGAGAGTTCTTCGGAACTGGCAGCAAATTCCTCGCTTGAGGCTGCATTTCGCTGGGTAACCGAATTCAGTTGTTGAACAGCCATATTTACCTGATCCACCCCGTTCGACTGTTCGGCACTGGCAGCCACTATTTCCTGAACCAGTTTCGATGTTTTTTCAATATTCGGTAACGTTTCGGCCAGTTTCTTTTCTGAACCATCGGCCAAATTAAAACTCTGACTGGCCAAGGCTACAATTTCATCGGCAGCCAACTTGCTGTTTTCAGCTAATTTCCTCACTTCGGCAGCTACCACAGCAAATCCTTTCCCGTGATCACCCGCCCGGGCAGCTTCTACTGCGGCATTTAATGCCAAAATATTGGTCTGAAGGGCAATGTCGTTAATTACTTTAATTTTTTCAGCTATGGTGCGGTTTGCGGTCAACGATTTGGTAGAACTCTGTGCTACTTCGGTAATTCCTCCAGCCGCTATTTTCGAAATGGCTTCCGTCTGGCGGGCATTATCGGCATTGTTCTTTACATTAGCCGATATTTGCTCAAGGGTAGAAGATACCTCCTCAATTGAAGCCGCTTGCTCATTGGCTCCTTCGGCCAATCCTTGTGAACCGGTACTTAGTTCCTTTCCTGCCTGATTGATGGATTCTACTGCTTCGGTAAATTGCCTTATTACATCATTAAGTCTGTCAATGGTATTTTTAGTAGAATTAGCCATAGTCCCTAATTCATTTTGCTCGGATAAAAGCTTATCATTAATGTTTTGATTTAAATCGCCTTGTCCTAACAAATTAATGTTTTCTATGATACCCATTAGTGGATTCTTAACTTTTACTTTTATGTAATAAACAACTAAAAATTCCAGTAATACGGCTACCGGAAAACCCCACAAAACATGTATCAGTCCTTTGTTTCCCAAAATATAGGCCAGATAAGCTATAAAGGCAAACGCAATTGCCAGAAAAATTACAATGGTCGTAAAAACTGACTTTTTGAAATACAACCTTAGGAAAAGGTAGGACATTGGAATCCAGACTGCAAAAACAATCAAAGCAAAAAGTACAAAGTGGTTCATAATTTAATGTATTAGTTTAATGTTTATTATGTTAGTTTTTATTAACAGTTAAAAGCAAAATTATGTTTAAAGTAACTTAAAATTATTCAAAAACCCTTGCATGGTAACAGCAACTTCATCCGGTTCTTCAATAAAACCCATGTGTCCAGAATTGAAAAGCCACATTACCTGAATGTTAGAATTCAATTGCACCATTTTTTCTGCTGCATCCCCGGAAATGAATTGGTCTTTTTTCCCAAAGATAAAAAGCAGGGGTTTTTCAAAATTACGAATCAACTCTTGTTGGTCGGTTCTTTCCATCAATCCCCGCAATAAGGCACATACCCCTTTTGCATCATGTTTAAGAGCCCTTTGATTCGTTTCATTCAAAATCGGTGGAAACCGATGCAGATTATCTGATGCAAATGTCTTGGGCAAATGATTCGCAACAATTTGATCTAAGTAACCTTTTTCAATGAGTACAATTTCCTGTAACCGGCTTTTCTTTTTTTCCTCGGTATCGGCATAAACCGAACTGTGGAAAAGTACCATTCCATCCAGATTTTCAGGAAATAGTTGTGCAAAAGCTAACATTACATAGCCGCCCATGCTATGCCCCACCAATACACACTTTTTAATGGAAAGGAATTGCAACAATGCATGAATAGCTTGAGCCATTAATTTCATGGAATGGGTTTCTGCAATTATTTCACTATCACCATGACCCGGAATATCGGGAATTATTACCCGGTAATTTATTGCTAAACGCTTGGCAAAATCATTCCAAATTTCTTTGCTTTCCAAATATCCATGAAGCAATACCACAGGAAAACCTTTTCCTTGTTCAAGAAAAGAAATTTTCTTACCGTTCCAGATAAATTCATTCATAGTTTGCCAATTTGAATTCTATCAAAAATAATAAAAATGCTGGTTTAAGTAAACGTCAATTACACTCAAAACAGATTAACCCGCTTTATTCATACCTGAGCATTGCGAAAGGTGTGAATGTGCGATGG
>DYQV01000057.1 GCA_020719105.1 Rikenella microfusus | reverse complement strand
AATATTGAGGTGTAGCTTAATCGTCAGGATTATTAATGAATAATCCGGGTTAACTCCTTTGCATTAGATAAAATAAAAAAGGGGAATCCAAATTGGATTCCCCTTTTTATTTTATTTGAATTGCTTATTCAACAATACCTTTATAGGTAGCATCGTTTACATATTGAGCAAACTCAATGTCTTTTTTAGCATATTCTTTTAAAGCTCCATCCTTTTCGATAGCTGTTCTCAGGTTATTCATAAGCATATCAGAATCTTGCTTGCGTGCACCTAAAATTGCTTTCAGATAGTAAACTTTTGCAGCATTTTGGTTTTCAACTTTTGAAAGAATACCAAGAGCAGCATCAAAAGTATCGGTGTTTTTAGTAATAGAATAGTTCAACATTTTAACTAACGCAAAGTTGAATGTGTTGTATTTGCTACTTACAAATAAATTAAGAGCTTTTTCATATTCACCTTTTTTAGCAGGCAACAAGGCTTGGTTATAGCTTACTTGATTACCAGCGCCAGCAGCTGCATTGTAAAATTCTTGAGCTGCTTTTAAATCACCTTCTAAATAGGCAACCACACCTAAGTTGTTCAATACTGCTGTATTGCTTGCATCTAATCTTTTAGCTTCCAATAACGAGGCTTTTGCTTCAGCTACTTTTCCTTGTTTCAAATAAATATAACCCACGTTGTTGTGGCCTCTCCAGTCATCAGCAAATTTGCTAGCTACTTTCTGATAAATCGATAATTTGGTATTCATATCACTGGCTAAAGAAGCTGCATACATCAATTCTTCAACTTTCAACGTATCAGGATTTGTAACCGATAAGGTTTTCAATTCTTCGTCGGAAAAACCAATGATTGCAATATTTACTGATAATTTTGAACGACGTAATTGAGGAAGAATTTTTTCAGCAATTACTTCATAAGCAGCAGCAATGTTTTTAATCTCTTTTTCGCGAACCACAGGATCGGAATACATTGAAAGAACACGTAAAATAAGTTCTTTATCTTGGATGTCTGATTCTTGCATCAATTTTTTGAATCCTTCCCAGTCCTCAGGTGTAGCTTTTGACAATAGGAACCCTTCGCTTTCCATGCCGGCTACTTTTGACTTTTTCATTTCACGAACAAAATATTGCTCAGAATTTTTTAACCGGTTTTGTGATAGTTTGGTATTCAGTTCTTCAGTACCATCGGGAGAAGCATAAGCTGAAATTTCAACCCCTTTGAATTCTACGTTACCTTTTGCCACTGAAGTAGCAACAAAATCTTGCAATGCTTTGATTTCTTCTTTTTTCAATTCATTACCTAATATAGTAGCTTGATTAATCACAAAATTGATGGTGGCATCTTTTGAATCGGTTGAAACACGTACAAATTTGTCATCAGCTGCAATTGGCATAGGATCTTTTTCCAATAAAAGAGCTGTTGCCATGGTGCCATCGGCTAATTTTGCTTCTGGCAGTTCACCAACCGTTTTACCCATGGTTGCTTTAACGCGGGCTACTAAAGTACCTTGACGCATTCCTTCTTCAAAAGCAATTTTTGATGAAACAGAATATGTTCCGCCACTTATAAAGGTTACCACTTGATTGTTTGCTTGAATTGCTTCACCTTGTAAGGTTAAACTTTTAAACGATTTTTCACCACCGTCATATTTCAGAACAGGAACAATTTCAAGAACAGCTTTCTTTTGGAAATACTTGCTTGGGAAAGATACTTTTACAGTTACTTCGACGCTGTCGCCGTGCATTTCAAGTACTTTTGGTGTAACTTCGTACTTTACCATTGGTGCCATTTTCACCATTTTATCCAACCCTCCACAGCTTGTTAGTATGAGAGTCGCAAACACTACGGATGCTAAAATGTTAACAGTTGATTTTTTCATAATTGCCTAATTAGTTGATTTATCGTTAATAGTTTTTAAGTTTTCTACGAAGTTACAAAGCTAAAATGTTTTTGTTAAAAAAAAAACTATAAATTGTTAAATATTTCGATAATTGTTTATTTCGTTATAATTCAGTTCCAGCAACTTACCGTCTATTTCCTGTTGAGCTAATTTATCTAACAATTCAATCACTTCCTGGAATTCCTGCTGAAGCATAGTGTATTCATTATCAATTATTTCCATTGCAAAAGAAACCTGATCGGGAAGCGATGTTCTAAATGCCATACCGGTTAGTACTCTTTCAATACCCGATAAACTTTTATAAAGCACCAGCCAATTGTTTTTTATTAGGTGCGTTGTAATTTCATTAAGCCGTTGAGGCAACCATTGCTTATTCTGGGAGATATACAGATAAACTGCAGAAGCATAATCTTCTAATGGTGTAGGATGGACTATGTTCCATTGATTCGCTAAAAAGTGGTCGTAAACAATATCAACCACTATACCGGAATGCAAACCATACTTTTTACGGAAACGATCCCTACTGCTACGATGCGCCTCATGTTTATCGGTAAAGTCATCAATTTTTCGATGTAATAGAATACCTTGCTTAATGGGTTCCGGATAATTTAAGTATTGATTTCCCTTAACAAAATCACCCATATAATTGCCTAACATCAGTTTATTAATCCCCTTGGACAGGTATAAGTGAGCCAAAATATTCATGCATGCTTTTTTTAAAATTACAGATATTCAGTCAATTTGTTTATTAAAACCAACAGTTTTTAATCTCTTAAAAGAAAGATGTTTTTCTTAACATGTTATGAGCCCTATCCGGATGATTATAATAAATTAAATTTGTGATTATTATTTAAACACTCACAAAAAAAACATAGTTAAAACGGAGGATTTATGTCAAAAAAAAACGTCATTATTATTGGTGCCGCAGGTCGTGACTTTCACAATTTCAACACGTATTACCGAGACAATACAGATTTTAATGTGGTTGCTTTTACAGCCGCTCAAATACCCGACATTGATGGTCGGAAGTACCCGACTGAATTGGCCGGCAAGTTATATCCAAGTGGAATTCCCATTTTTGCAGAACAAGATTTGCCTAAGTTAATTAAAGAATTGAAAGCTGATATTTGTACCTTTTCATACAGTGATGTTCCATACCACAGGGTAATGGAGTTAAGCGCTATTGTAAATGCTGCAGGAGCTGACTTTGGGTTGTTGGGTCCAAAACAAACCCAGGTAAAAAGCACAAAACCAGTAATTGCCGTTGTTGCAACCCGAACTGGTTGTGGTAAAAGTCAAACATCACGCAAGGTTATTGAATACTTTATGGCCAAAGGTTTAAAAGTAGTGGCGGTGCGTCATCCAATGCCTTATGGCGATTTGAATGCACAGCGCGTTCAACGCTTTGCTCAAGTTTCCGATTTAGCTAAACACAAATGCACTGTGGAGGAAATGGAAGAATATGAACCTCATGTAGTTCGCGGGAATGTAATTTATGCCGGAGTGGATTATGAAGCCATACTACGCGAAGCTGAAAAAGACCCAAGCGGGTGCGATGTGATTCTTTGGGATGGAGGAAACAATGACTTTTCATTCTTTGTTCCCGATTTGACCATTACCGTTGCGGATCCGCACCGTCCAGGACACGAATTATCGTACTATCCTGGCGAAGTGAACTTGCGTATGGCCGATGCTATTGTCATCAACAAAATGGATTCAGCTTCACCGGAAGGAATTCAAACGGTACGCAACAGCATTGCAAAAGTTAACCCAAAAGCTATGGTAATTGATGGTGCTTCACCCATAAAAGTTGATAAACCGGAATTAATCAGAGGCAAAAGAGTTTTAGTGGTTGAAGATGGCCCAACACTTACCCATGGTGAAATGAAAATTGGAGCCGGTGTTATAGCTGCACAGAAATTTGGAGCTGCGCAAATGGTTGATCCTCGCCCCTATGTGGTTGGTAAATTGGCTGAAACATTTCGTATTTATCCAAACATTGGGACATTACTACCTGCAATGGGTTATGGTGCAGAACAATTGAAAGACTTGGAAACCACCATTAACAGTACAGATTGTGATACCGTAATTATTGGTACACCCATTGATTTGAACCGTATAATAAAAATTACAAAACCAAATACTCGCGTTTACTATGATTTACAAGAGATTGGCGAACCTAATTTGGATGGCTTATTGACCGATTTTTGTAAAAAACATAAGTTATAACAAGATACATTGTTTCCTTTGAGGATTATTAGAAGCCACTTGTTTTTCAACAAGTGGCTTTAATATTTTTAAAAGAGCAATTGGATGCAATGTCAGTTGGACTTTTGTAAAAGTAGATCTGAATTCTAAAATACTACTTAATTTTCAATCGGTTGAATATATCACAAAAAACAATACTGTTCTGGCAGGCTAATAAAATCCATGATTACACTTTAATTTTCCCTAACAACTCCAAATAAATCGCAATACCATCCTCTATCTCTTTCGTGTAAATGTATTCGTTGGCAGTATGCGATCGGTTGGAATCACCGGGGCCCATTTTTACCGTTGGGAAGGTGCTTATAACCGATTGGTCGCTAGTGGTGGGCGACCCAAAACAAACAATATGTAAACTTTTTGCCGCCTTAACCAATGTATGTTCCACTGGAATAAAGGAAGAGTTCATCCTTAGTGAACGGGGTTTTATATGGCATTTAACCTGCTTTTGGATGATTTCAAATGCGGCAGCATTTCGGTATTTTTCATTGGTGCGCACATCCACCACAAAGGTACAGGTATCGGGTATCACATTGTGCTGCGTACCGGCATGAATCTGGGTAACCGTCATTTTTACATCACCAAGTACCGGGCTCGATTCGGGGAATTTATAGGAATGGAACCATTCAATGTCTTTAATCGCTTCGGTAATGGCGTTAACTCCTCCGGTGCGTGCAGCATGGCCTGAAATCCCTTTTGATTCACAATCCAAAACCATCAGCCCTTTTTCGGCAATGGCCATTTCCATTTGGGTAGGTTCACCTATAATACCTACATCTATTTTACCAAGCTCAGGAACCACCAGCTCCATTCCACCGGAACCGGATATTTCCTCTTCGGCCGTTGCCACAAAAACCCGGTTGTAATTCAGGTTCAATTGTTCCGATAACAGGAATGTAACCAAAAGGCTAACCAGGCAACCGCCCGCATCATTGCTTCCTAAACCCGTAAGTTTGTCATTTTCAAGAATTGGATTAAATGGGTCGGTAATCCAACCATTGGTAGGTTTTACCGTATCTAAATGCGAATTCAGCATCAAGGTAAACCTTTCGGGAATGTAATCTTTTGAAAAAGCATACACATTGTTCCCTTTCCGGTGAACTGGGTAATGGTGGGCTTCAAGAACCGATTGAATGAGTGCCGATGCTTTTTCTTCCTCCCGGCTGAACGACTGAATCTTTATTAGTTCTGTTAAGGTGCTTATTGCCACCTGTGAACCCGATTTTATATCTACAACTTGCATGGCATTTCGATTTTGGATACTTTCAAATAAATTTCACTAAAAGATACTGGTTCTCAATCAACTAAATAGGTCCCGTTCTCCATGGAATTACCAAGTTTTACCTGTTTTACTCCATTCCTTAATGCATAAAAACCGCTTTTCAATTTTGGTAACATACCGGTGTGAATGGCTTTTAATGCCAGCAGGGCTTCAAAATTCAAAGTGTCGAGAACCGGTATTAGGGAATCTGCATCACCGGAATCTTTTAATACTCCTGGTTTATCGAAATAGAAAAACAGCTCCACCTCAAAATCAACGCAAAGGGCGACTGCGGCATGAGCGGCAATGGAATCGGCATTGGTATTGAGCAACTCAAAAGAATCGCTTTGGGTAATGGAAGAAATTACAGGGACCACTCCGTTGGTCAAAAACAATTTCAACCAGTGGGTATTTACCTTTTCAATATCGCCCACCATACCAAAATCAATGGGTTCAGGGTTCCTTTTCCGCGATTCTATTAAATTCAAATCACCTCCACAAAGCCCAACCGCTGTCGTTCCCCTTTTATTTAATCCTGCCACCAATTGTTTGTTCAGTTTTCCGGCACAGGCCATCAGCACCACATCCATATTTTCCGGCGAAGTTATCCGCCGACCGTTAACCATTTGAGTAGGAATCATCAGCTTCTCACACAAATCGTCAATAAATACCCCTCCCCCGTGGATCAATACTTTTTTCCCTGGAATATGCGACACTAAATGAAGTAATTTATCCAGTTCCGATTCTGAATCCAATATTTTCCCCCCTGCTTTAATGAGGGTCAGTTTTTCTTTCGACATTTTATTTCGTAACAATGTGTTAATTGGATTTTAAGGCCGATTAAGCCTCCACCTCTTTTGTGAGTATTTGACGCAAAGCATTCACCAGTTTTTCACAGTCGGCCAATGAAACATTTAACGGTGGCAATACGCGCAACACATCCGGATCGGAAAATCCGGTAATGATGCCATGCTCATCCAATAAAGCCTGACGAACCTTTTTTGCGGAAACTCCAAATTCAATGCCTAGCATCAGTCCTCGACCACGGATTGTTTTAACCAAAGGAAGCCTTGCTATTTCACTTTTCAGATACCCCCCTTGAACGCCTGACTTGGTTATCAAATCTTCGGTTGAAATGGTTTTTAAAACCGAAATTGCAGCCGCGCATGCCATCTGGCCCCCTCCAAATGTGGTTCCCAACATCCCTTTGCCAATATTCAGAGCCGGGCTGAAGAGGGTACCTGAAACCGGGAAGCCATTTCCCATTCCTTTTGCAATGGTTACAATATCGGCAAACACTTGGTGGTGATGGTGTGCAAAAAATTTACCTGACCGGCCGTACCCCGACTGTATTTCATCAATAATCAATAAGGTTCCGGTTTCGGTGCAAAACTGCCTGGCCAGCTTCCAATACTCCGATGTTGCTTCCCAAACCCCATTCACCCCTTGAATCCCTTCAATAATAAAGGCTGCATACTCTTTTGTATTCAAATGCTGCGCTAATTCCGACAAGGATTCGATGGAAATAAAATCGACTTCCAATTGACTTCCAAAGGCAGCCCTTATTTTTGGATTATCGGTTACCCCAACAGCACCGGCACTTCTGCCGTGGAATGCTCCTTTTACAGCAAGTATTTTATGCCTACCCGTTACCATCGATGCAGCTTTTAATGCATTCTCGTTGGCCTCGGCTCCCGAGTTGCTTAAAAACAAGTTGTATTCATCGTAACCCGAAAGTTGACCCAACAATTGGGCCAATTCGTCCTGTAACGGGTTTTCAAAAGCATTGGAATAAAACGCCAGTTGGTTAACCTGCTGGTTGATAGCCTTTACAAACTCCGGATGGCTGTGCCCGATGGAAATAACCCCATGGCCTCCATAAAAATCCAAGTATTCTTTATCATTGGTATCCCTCAGAATTGTACCTTTTCCTTCTTTCAAAGTGATGGGATACATACAATAAACATCGAGCATTTTCATATCCTATGATTTAGAAGTTCTTTTATTTTGATTTTTGAACAAGGAACTTGATTAACGAATAATGAAGTAAATTATATAATATGACTCAGCAGCAACATCTAAAATTTAAAATCGTCAATCCTTGTTCTTCATTCAAATTCCATCTCATTGTTTTAGTGATTTCAATCAATCTAAAAAGCTACCGGTTTTAACATCAATCCTTCCTTTTCAGGGATGCCAAAAATAAGGTTCATGTTTTGAACGGCTTGTCCCGATGCCCCTTTCAGCAAGTTATCAATCACCGAAATAATCATCACTTTATCTCCATGTTTTTCGAGATGCAACACGCATTTATTGGTGTTGACCACTTGTTTGACATCGGGATTATCATCGGTAATAAACACAAATGGGGCATCTTGATAGTAGCGGCTGTATATTTCCTTTAAGGATGCAATATGCAAATCGGATTTGGTATAACAAACCGCCATAATGCCTCTTGAAAAATTTCCCCGTACCGGGATAAAGTTTATGGCCGGGTGGATTGCCTTTGTGCCAAATAAGGTCTGCTCAATTTCAGCTAAATGCTGGTGTTCAAAGGCTTTATAAACAGATACATTGTTGTTCTTCCAGCTAAAATGCGATGTTTCCGTTGGCGCCTGCCCCGCACCGGTTGAACCCGTAATAGCGGTAACGTGGAGCTCATCGGTTAATAATTTCTTATCAGCTAAGGGCAAAAAGGCCAGTTCAATGGCTGTAGCAAAACAGCCGGGATTGGCGATGTGTTTTGAGCTGGAGATTGCCTTCCTATTGAATTCGGGTAAGCTGTAAACAAAGTCATTCCCTAGTCCTTCAATCCTATAATCGGCACTTAAATCAATAATCTTTACTGAATCCGGAATAGAGTTGCTCTCTACAAACGACCGGCTTTTGCCATGGCCGCTGCACAAAAAGACCACATCCACATTAAAATGATATTCAGCACTAAATTTAATCTCTGTTTCACCCAATAAATCATGATGGACGTGCGAAACCAATTGCCCCCCATTGCTGGTGCTTTGAACATATACAATTTCGGCTTGGCTGTGGTAAAGCAACAACCTCAGTAGTTCACCCGCCGTATAACCCGCTCCGCCAATAATTCCAACTTTTATCATCTGTTTTTTAATTAAGGTCAATTCTGACTATAGTTCATCGGGATTAACCGCATAATAATTCTTCAAAGGATTGGCCAAAATATTGATGAACCCTTTTACATCGTCGGCAGTCCATTTTCCGGCCGACTCGCCATAGGCACCAAAAGAGGAATTCATCAAATCAAAATCGGATTGAATACCTTGCACCTGAAAATAATAGGGAGCTAACAATAGCTTGACTGTACCGGTAACGTGTTTTTGGGTATCTTCCAAAAAGTTTTCCACATTCCGCATAGTAGGCTCTAAGTACAACGCATCGTGCAACATGGTACCGTACCAGGTAGCCAGTTGTTCTTTCCACTGCATCTGCCATTTGGTTAGCGTGTGCTTTTCCAATTCATGGTGTGCTTTTATGAGCATATAGGCCGCCGGGGCTTCAAATCCAACCCTCCCTTTGGTGCCTATGATGGTATCGCCCACATGCATGCCGCGTCCAATGGCATAGGATCCACCCAGTTTGTTCAATAGCCGAATGGCTTGATTGGGATGTTCAAACGATTGGCCATCGATCCCCGAAACTTGACCGTTGGTAAACTGGATTTCAATTTCAACCGGTTCGGTTTTTATAGGTTGTGAAGGATAAGCGGCACCCGGCAAAGGCAGACTTGAAGTCAACGTTTCTTTGCCTCCGATACTGGTTCCCCATAACCCTTCGTTGATGCTGTAAGCCATTTTGGTAAAGTCGCTTTTAACGCCATGCTTGCGCAGATAATCCATTTCATCCTGCCTCGACAACTGTTCGTCGCGAACCAATGCTATGATAGGTTTTTCGGGAACCAACAGTTTAAAAACCAAGTCGAACCGCACTTGATCATTGCCTGCCCCGGTACATCCGTGAGCCAAAAATCCGGCGTTTATTTCTTTAGCATAATTTGCTATAGCCTTGGCCTGAAAAAAACGCTCCGAACTTACCGAAAGAGGATAGGTATTGTTTTTCAGAATATTCCCATAAACCAAATACCTGATACACTGTTGATAATATTCGTTTTCAATATTCAAAACCACGTGATGTTTCACACCCAGTTCTTTGGCCCGAAATTCAATATTGGCTAATTGTTCGTTACTAAAACCACCCGTATTGGCTACTACAGAGATTACATCCATATTCTTTTCAACAGCCAGATATTTAGCGGTATATGTAGTATCAAGTCCACCACTGTATGCCAACACCGCCGTTTGTTTCTTTTCTGCCATTTCTTTGTAACTTTTTCGATTGTTTTAAAATTCTAATCTTCGTCTTCCCCGAGTGTATTTTTATGCATTCTTATTCCAAACTTTACTAAACAACCCGGTTAGGGTTTGTTTTTTAACTTTTTGCTCGTATATCATTCCGGTACACAAACACATTTTTTGCTGGGTACGCTGCAAAATATCATAATTAACACACCCTTGGCAGCCTTTCCAGAATTCGGGATCGGTTGTAAGTTCTGAAAATGTCACCGGGCGATACCCCAATTTGAAATTTATATTCAATACGGCGTTACTGGTGGTTATCCCAAATACTTTGGCATCGGGATACATGCTGCCCGAAAGCTGCAAGGCCTGCTGTTTAATACGGAATGCCAATTTTTGGTTCCTGTAATCGGGATGCACAATCAATCCACTGTTGGCAACATACTTGCCATGCTCCCATGTTTCGATATAACAGAATCCAACTATTTCTTCACCATCGATGGCAACTATTGCTTTCCCTTCTTTTATTTTCGATGTAATGTATTCAGGTGTACGCTTGGCAATACCCGTTCCCCTCAATTTAGCGGCTTCTTCGATGAGGGTGCATATTTTCTCGGCATAAACTACATGCTGTATATCTGCTAATAAAATTCTAACATTGCTTTTTGGGTCCATTTCTTTATTATTAGGCAATTCAACTAAAATTTAATTCATTAAAAAAGCCTACCAAATTAGGTAGGCTGCATATATCAATTAATTTTATCTTTAAAAATGCTTAGCTACTTTATTGGTTATTGAAATAGAAATACCTGTCTTCGTCGTGATACGGGGTATATTATTGCTAGTGTGATTCTTATTGTAGCCATGGTAAAAAAAATCAAATTGTATATTTATACGTCTATAATGAATATTATTACATCACAAATGTAAGAATAATTTTATACTTTCAAATAAATTTCCATTTTTTATACGTCGAATTAATTTTGTTGTTAAATGAAAAAGGTCCGATTTTGTGTCTCAATATGTTTCAAGGAACTATCAACATAAAAAAAGCCCTGAATAATTTCAGAGCTTCCGATTCGCTTAATATATAAATCGTTAACAGTTACCAAATTTTTGCCGGGTATTTTCCGATTGCCACTAACTGGTTCAATTTATCAATGGTTGTTGGTCTATCTTCTTGGTAAGTTACTCCAAACCATTCAGCGTTTGAATGCAAAACTTTGGTTCTTACTTTTCCTTCTTTCATTAAATCATCAACCACAAAGGGAATGTAGAACTCCGCTTTTAGATTTTGTGCATTCGCTAAGACAAAAGTTGTAAATTTTTCTTCCAAATGAGCAAACAAACTATGCGAAAATCCCCAAAAATTCATCGAAACCGTATCATTTTCACTTAATGGAAATTTCTGGTCGTTCAGAATAAAATTAATCTGTCCGTTTTCTTTCGCAATGCTGGTCCGCTCTGTAACTCCAATCAAATAACCATCATCATCCATTTCACAAACTCCCCTCGATACTTTCCCAAAATCGGAAAGGGTTTTGTTAAGCTCATATCCGCACATGGCATATTTATCGCTGGCAACCTCAGTAGTCAAAAAGGCATACATGCTTTCATAGGCTTCAGCTCCATAGAAATCGTCTGCATTAATAACAGCAAAAGGTTCTTTTACAGCATCTTTGGCAACCAAAATAGCATGACCGGTTCCCCAGGGTTTAACCCTTTCCTCAGAATAGGAAATTCCAGATGGGAGGTTATCTAATTCTTGAAAAACCAATTCCACTTCTATTTTTCCTTGAAGTTTATCAACATAAATTTCCCTAAAGTCTTTTTCAAAACTTTTGCGTATCACAAAAACTACCTTGCCAAATCCAGCGCGTTTGGCATCGTAAATGGAATAATCCATTATGGTTTCTCCACCAGGACCTAATCTGTCGAGTTGCTTTAAACCGCCATAACGGCTGCCCATTCCAGCCGCCAATACTAAAAGTGTTGGTTTCATTAATATTCGTTTTGGTTTTTATGGTTGCAAATTTATAACTTCAACGGTATTAAACCATCAATTTTTAAAATTAGTTTTATTAA
>DYQV01000459.1 GCA_020719105.1 Rikenella microfusus | reverse complement strand
TTACTTTTTAACGATATCGCTTTTTTCAAGAATTACGTTTTCATACATTTCCAAGTCCTCGTCGTAAGCGGCACCTGAGCGTATAACACCCTTAACGGTAATGGTTTCACCAATTTCTGTACCCTCGGCATTTGCATTGGTTTCGGTGGTGAAGGTGGCACTAACTCCGGCTTTATCAACGCTTGCTTTAAGTAGCACCACTTTATTTCCATCATAATCTTCCGTTACTTTACTTACCTCTCCGGTTATTTCAAGTATTTTTGAATCGCCATCGTCGGCCAGGTATTTGGCATTTGCAGCATCTTTGTTGCTTAGGTACTCCGTAACAATTTGGGTACTTGTTAGCGAATAGTCGGCTTTAGCCGATTGAACATTGCGGTGGGGCATATTAAACAGGAATAAGCCAATTCCACCGCCAATTAATAGCCCTGCAAGTCCTATAATTGCTATTACTTTTACTATTTTTTTCTTTTTCATTATTTCACAGCGTTTTTTGCAGTTACCATAGCCGCAGCAATTTCTGCATCCGATTTTGCTACACTTACCTGATGAATCAGTTCTTTGGTTTTGGCATTAAAGAAGTAGGCCATTCCTGTGTATTTTAAATCGGCCACGGCACTCTCTAACCCCAGTTTTTTGATTTCTTCAAGCGAGCTTTTCTTAGTATCGTCGGTTGAAAGGTCGTTGGCTACAAATTTAAAACCGTTGTCACTGTTGTTGGCCATAAAGGCAGACATAGCTCGTGCTCCGTTTTCTTCGCAAACATGGCACCAAGTTGCTTTGTTTACCACTGCAATTACTTTAGCCTCGGTTTGTGCCATGGCCGATACGCTTACTAGTAACATAAGCACAAGGCTTGCTAAAATTGACTTTGTTGTTTTCATGATTTCTGTTTTTAATGAATGAAAATTTATTTTTAAAAGTTTAATACTTGATAACCGTCTGTAAATAAGCTAAGCAGACTTGGGTGTTCTTTATATTCGCTTAAAAGTGTGATTTTTGCTTTTTCAACTTCGCTTTTTACACCAAAAGCCTTGGCGCAAAATGCACATGCTCCTGTAATATTAGGCTTTAAGCCTAAATAAAGTTTGTTTAATTTATTGTCTTCTTTTTCAAGTTCACCAATCCATTTGGTACCGGCTCCTTCAAAAATAATTTTTATGTCTATATTATTTTCAATAGCCTCGCTGGCTAACATAAAAGCGTTTGATACTTTACCAAGAGCTTCTACGGTATCGGTGTCGGAAAACACCACAATTGCAATTTTTGTCATAATGAGTAAATTTTAAGTCTTTAATTTATTATTTGAATGAATGGTAGGAGAAAATTTGAAACCTGACAGCGATTTTTTGTTTTAACAACTAATTAACTGCTAATATCTGAAAGTGAGGGTTTGACTCTTTAATTATCAGTTGAATAGGGAAATTATGTTGCCCTTTGAATTGAAAAGTCAAGCCCTCACTATTAGTAAATTTGCTTTCTACCGGTGGATTTAATGTAGCAGCTAATAGCTTTTTAAAAGTTTTTCAAGTTCCTTGCGAGTTATTATTCCACTATGATTGAATACTTTTTTACCTTGATTGTATAATGCCAAATAAGGTACACTCCCCAATTGCAATTCCTTCACCAGCTTTTTGCTGGCATCGGCATTAATTTTTATAATCGTTATTTTGCTTTTGTATTCGGTTTTTAGGCTATCCATCATGGGCATCATTTTACGGCATGGGGCACACCATGGTGCATAAAAGTCAATAAAAACAGGTTTTTCTGAATTAAGGAGCGCATAAAATTCATCGGGTTCCATGCGGTTGTCAGTATCGGGCTCTGCATTGGGTTCAACCACAACCGGATAGTTGTAAAGGTTCCAATCCATAATGCCTTTTTCAAGATGGTAAACCTGGGTGTACCCATTTTTGACTAAAATTTCGGCTGCCCGTTTGCTTCGGTAGCCCGTATTGCAATAAAGGTACACGGGTTGGTCTTTGGGCAGCAACAGCAGTTTCTGCTCAAAATCGAAGGCGTAATAATTGAGTTGCCCTGCATGGGCAATGTGGCTGTTTGCAAATTCGTTTGGGGTTCGCACATCGAGCAAGGTGCCCTTCGTATTTTGAATTGATTTGTTGAAATCGGGTGAATTTAAGTTTTTGATGGTTGTATTTTGAGCCCACGCCGAAACACCAAAAAAAATCATTACCGTAAAAAGGTTGTATCTGTTCATATACCTGAGAGTTTGAACAGATAGTCGGATGTTTTTTTATTCCTGACAATACTAATAAACTACATCGCAGCAGAGCTGTCGAGCTATCAATTGAAAACATTTTTTCTCTCGAAGTAAAGCTTCGGGGAATACAACCCTGATATCCCTCGACTTCGCTCGGTATCAGTTCGACTAAATAATTTTGTTTCGCAAAATTAACCCGCTTTATTCATACCTGAGCACAGCGAAAGGTGTGAATGTGCGA
>DYQV01000458.1 GCA_020719105.1 Rikenella microfusus | reverse complement strand
GTATGATTCTTGGTATCCACTTTGTCAAATATTTTGGTGATGATGCCTTTACCGTCAATAATAAAGGTGGTACGCAAAACCCCTTCGTAATCTTTACCGTACATTTTTTTCATTCCCCAGGCACCATAAACCTTTAATATGGTTTTATCCACATCGGCAATCAAATGGAACGGCAATTGTTGTTTTTCAATAAACCCTTGGTGCGATTTTTCACTGTCGGGGCTCACACCCACCACTTCAAAACCTTTTGCCAGCAGAGCTTGGTAATTGTCGCGCAAATTGCACGATTCTGCAGTGCAACCGGGTGTATTGTCTTTTGGATAAAAATACAAAATCAAAGTTTTTCCACTGAATTGGCCTAACGTAAGCGTTTCACCGAGTTGGTTTTTTCCAGAAAAAAGTGGAGCTTTATCACCTTCTTTCAAATGTGTCATGATGTAATTGTTTTAATTATAACAAGATAAACAACGCCCAAAGATGTTATTTGTTGAAGTGGGGTTAAAAATTTTATAAAATTTGAAAAGTCAGAACTGGAATAAATGTTCATCAAATCAAAAAAATCAATATCTTTGAACACTTCACAATAGCTGGAAAATAAAGTAATATACTATGGCACATAAAGAAAAAATTAAGCCCGGTTTTGAAGAATCATACAATCAGGAAAAAGAAAACGAACTTAACCTGATTTTGCATAACGATGATGTGAATTCGTTTGAACATGTAATTGAAAGCTTGATTGAAGTATGTGAACACGAAAACCATCAGGCAGAACAATGCGCATTCATTACTCACTACAAAGGAAAGTGCGATGTAAAAAAGGGCGAATTTGATAAACTTTCGCACATGAAACACAAACTGAACAGCAAAGGACTAACCGTTACCATTGATTAAAAACCCATGAGTTTAACTGCCATTATTATTTTATTTTTAGTTGGGATGCTCCTCCTGTTGTTGGAGGTTTTTGTATTGCCTGGAACCAATGTTGCCGGAATATTTGGGCTTTTGTTCATAATTGGGGCAATTTTTTATAGTTACCGTGATTTAGGTACTCCCACCGCACATTTTGTTTTAGTTGGTTCCCTATTATTAACCGGTGGATCGGTATTACTTGGATTGCGATCAAATACGTGGAACCGACTCTCACTAAAAACAACCATTAGCAGTAAAATGGCTAACATGGAGCCCAACGAAGTAGCCGTGGGTGCTAAAGGAGTTACCATTACCCGAATGAATCCAATGGGGAGAATCCTTATAAACGATAAATCATTCGAAGCCAAATCGAGCCATCGGTTTATCGACCAAGAAATGCCCATTGAGGTAGTTAAGATTGAAGGAAATCAGATAATTGTTAAACTTATTGAAACGTAAAATTATGGATGCAATTAACATTAATGTAATTATTATTATTGCCAGCATTGTTGGCATTTGGTTTATTTTGTACGTTATTCCCATTAAATTGTGGTTTACAGCCCAAATATCGGGAGTAAAGATTTCACTTTTACAGCTAATTTTAATGCGCTGGAGAACCGTTCCTCCTCCAAGAATTGTCCGTGCCATGATTGAAGCACACAAAGCTGGTTTGGTGGGAATAAAAAGCGATGATCTGGAAGCACACTTTTTGGCAGGTGGTCACGTTGAGGCGGTAGTTCATGCATTGGTATCGGCCGAAAAAGCAAACATTGAATTGACTTTTAAAATGGCAACAGCCATCGATTTGGCAGGACGCGATGTGTTTGAAGCCGTTCAAATGAGCGTGAATCCAAAAGTAATTGACACACCTCCAGTAACGGCGGTTGCTAAAGATGGGATTCAGCTTATTGCCAAAGCCAGGGTTACTTTGCGTGCCAATATTAAACAGTTGGTGGGTGGTGCCGGGGAAGAAACGGTGTTAGCCCGCGTGGGTGAGGGAATTGTTTCATCCATCGGTTCTAGTGCTGACCATAAAGCAGTGTTAGAGAATCCTGATAAAATATCCCGATTGGTGCTCGAAAAAGGATTGGATGCTGGAACTGCATTTGAAATACTTTCAATTGATATTGCCGATATTGATATCGGTAAAAACATCGGAGCAGTACTTCAAATGGATCAGGCAGAAGCCGATAAAAATATAGCACAGGCAAGAGCAGAAGAGCGTCGTGCCATGGCCGTTGCTTTGGAGCAGGAGCATAAAGCAATGGCTCAGGAGATGAAAGCCAAAGTTATTGAAGCAGAAGCTCAAGTTCCTTTGGCAATGGCTGAAGCATTCCGTCAAGGAAATTTAGGAATTATGGATTATTACCGGATGAAAAATATTGAAGCCGATACACACATGCGCGAAAGTATTTCATCTCCACCACAAACTACTCAAAATTTAAAACCTAAAAAGGATTAGTAATTCTTTTCACTTTAATGAATTAAACCCAAATTGAGCGATTTGAAAAGGCAAATCACTCAAACGACTGAGAAATTGTAAGCAATTCACTTT
>DYQV01000457.1 GCA_020719105.1 Rikenella microfusus | reverse complement strand
CCCCTTCGGGGGTTAGGGGGCTGTTTCTGTTTCTTTTCCTCTCTCTCACCTTATCAGCCGCTCCTGAACTTTCGCGCCATTATGCATACCGCTACTTTAGTACACGCGATGGACTGGCACAGATGCAGGTAATGTGTGCGTTTCAGGATAACGATGGATTTATGTGGTTTGGAACAAAAGGCGGAGTGAGCCGCTGGGATGGTACGTCATTTAAAAACTTTACACCCGACGATGGGCTTCCTTATGGCGAAACAGTAAATATCAGCGAATGGGGTTTGCTGAAATTGATTTTTACACAACGTAAATTTTCCATTCTGTATCCTAACGACAGTATTTCACTTCACTCACTGCCCGATAATATGCTGTACGAAGATCGTGATTGTAGAATTATACCTTTAGATAAAAGCAGAATACTGTTATTTGGTTTGAATCACAAAAATGCTGGTTGGAAAAATTCAAAGTCAAACAATCA
The DNA here is from genome assembly GCA_020719105.1 of Rikenella microfusus. Lineage (GTDB taxonomy): Bacteria > Bacteroidota > Bacteroidia > Bacteroidales > SZUA-534 > GWE2-40-63. The sequence goes on along the minus strand of DYQV01000457.1, from coordinate 1,997 downwards.
TTTTATTTTTAACATCAATAGTAAAAAATATAAACGACTGAAGGGTTTCGACGAAGAAGTAAAAAGAGTTGATGGAATGACAGTTTACACGCAAAGTGGTGTATTTGAGTGGGATGGAAAACATTTTTTGAGGAAAATATTTTTTCCGTATAACGCAAATAGGGCACTATTTAATAAAAATTTCAAGAAGTGTGTATTATCACGCATCAACGAAAACGAATCGAGAATGTTCGAAGTATCGAAAAACGGTTTCGAATTTATTTGGGAAAAAACGTATGGCACAAACGATCAAAGTACATGGCTAACCGATGGAGCATTCTTGTATTTATATATAGGTGGTCACGAATTTTATCCAAAGCGAGTTTCGTCATTGAACAATAATCTCACTTACCCCAATTTTTCGTTTGTCGACCGAGAAAATAATCTTTGGATTGGTACCGAAAACGGTTTATATAATTACTTCAATCTGAACATCGAAGAGTATGATTTTAACTTAGCTGAACCAGACAATATTTGGTCGATTATAGAAGATAAGGCAGGCATAATGTGGCTTGGCTCTTATGGTAACGGTTTGTGGACTTTAGATAAAACAGGCAAATTAGCAAAAAAAGATTTCTCTAAAAAAATTAACCCTCAACAAGCAGCTGCCAACAAATTTCTTTACATGGGTAGCACAACGGGGCAAAACAATACCGTTTACATGACATCGAGTTATGGTGTTATTCGGTTTGAAAATGGGATTTTTAAGGAGACTTCAGAGACACCCGCTACTTTATTTTCGTTTTTTGATAAAATAACAAACACCATACTTTATTCTGGAATCGATTCAGCAAGCAATAAACGTGGCTTATTTATTGGTATGGATGCTAACAAAAAATTCTATCCATTCGAAAAAGGTTTTCCTATTTGCATAATACGTGATGGAAATGACAAAATACGAGTTGGGGCTTTCCGTGGCTCGGGCTGGTTCGAAAACGGAAAGTTAGTCGCTGATACAGTTAAACGCGATTACACTGGCGTAGTAAGTATGGCGTTGGATAACCAAAAACGATTATGGAAAGCGACCGAAAAAGGAATATATGTGGAATTGCTTAATGGACGGGAGTTTCGTATTTCGCCCAAGCAATTAACCGGGGCTTTTACATCGTTGGCTGTTTATAAAAACAAATTCCTTATTGTGGGTGGCACGCATGGTTTTGCTATTGTGGATATCCGAACAAATACCAATTACGAGAATCTGGCAATTGTAAACATTGGATACGAGGGTGGTTTTACCGGATTGGAATCGGGTCAAAATGGAATTTGTGTTGATTCACAAGGTTATGTGTGGCTTGCAACAGCACTGAATGTGCTGAAATTCAACCCCGAAGAAATTGTAAAAAATCAGTTACAACACTTACCAAAGTTACGAATAAATCAACTATCTTATTCGAGCGATAATACAAATTGGCAAAGTCATTTCTTTTCGGATGGCACTGCGAAAATTAGTTCCGACAATAAATTTTTCCGTATCGATTACATTGCCAATTCCATTTCGTCTCCTAAATCTTTACGGTTCAAGTATCGTTTGGTTGGTTTGTCGGACAAATGGTCGGAGCCCATTTACACAAAATCGGTTAATTACACCAATATCGGTTTTGGTAAATACCGTTTCGAAGTGCAGTGTAGTTTGGATGGCATAAAGTGGTCGCCTGTGGTGCAAAGTCCGATGATAGAAATAACTGTTCCTATTTATTTGCGCCCAATATCTTTTGCGTTTTACTTGCTACTTATTATTGCATTGAGTATTTATTTTACACAAAAGTTCACCAAACAGAAACAGGCAAAACAGCTTCAGGAAATTAAACGAACAAAGCTCGAAAACGAACTGCAGTTGAATACTTTGCGTTCGAAAATAATTCCACATTTCACTAAAAATGTATTGAGTGCTATTGGCCATTTTGCTATGACTGACAAGCTTAAAGCGGGACATTTTATATCGGTATTCTCAAAATTCA
>DYQV01000456.1 GCA_020719105.1 Rikenella microfusus | reverse complement strand
TTCTCTATCGTACTGATACACTCTTTTCTCTGTGGTTTCCTTGTTGCTTTTTAGTCTAAAAACAGTAAAAGCAATAAGTGCCAAAATGATGACGGTATAACTAATTTTTTTTGTCATGATAGTTTTGTATTTATTTTTTTAATGAAATATTTCCACTTAATTTTTTCAGTTCCAAATCGGCTTTCAAGTACTCGATTATGGCCGATAAATGGCTGGTTTGCGCTTCCCGCACTGCATTGTCGGCGAGTAAAATATCAATCAGAGTAGCGGTACCTTCTTTTTGCTGCAACACCATTTCGTTGTAAACCGTATTGGCCAGTTCTATCTGATTTTGTGTGTTTTCAATGGTTTGCCGGTTCACCGCCCTGAGCCGTGTGGCATTTTCAACCAGCATCTGGTTTTGGTCTTTTACCAGGTCGATTTGTAACCTGTTATTTTCAATTTCCAGCTTTTTCTGGTTGATTTTCCGGTTGGTTACCGTTCCGTTAAACAGCGGATACGAAACCTGAACCCCGGCAAAACTGACGGGGAAAAATTTCAGAAAATCATTGGTTGCCCCATTGTATCCAAATCCTGCCTGACTATAATATCCCAGCAGCGAAACCGAGGGCAGCCTTGAGTTTTGAAGTGTTTTCAATTCGCTGCCAATAAACTTGTTTTGAGTTCTTGCCAATTGTATGTCCAAAGGCTCATTATGACTATAATTCTGCATATTCTGGCTTTCGATTTTCGGGTCTATTTGGATATTGCTTGTAAAAGGCAAACCCATCGAAAACTTTAAAGCATTTATTACCTGTTCAAAACTGTTGGTTACCATCTTCTGTTGGGTCAATAACTGCTCCTTTTGCAACTCAACTTTGGTAACCTCTGTTTTTTTAATCATCTGTTGATTGTAAAGCAACTGCATATTTTCGAGCAGGCGCGTTGTGTTTATCAGGTTACTATCAATAAATGCCTGCTGGTGCGTTAAAATGCTGGCATTGTAATACAGATTTGAGATTTCAAAATATACCTGCTCTTCAGTCTTTTTATATTGAAGTTCACTAAGTTCCGCTGCAATTTTTGTAGTTTTTATTGCCCCGTAAACTTGTGGATTGTAAATGGGCAGTGCCAGTTGAATGTTTGCATTGATGTTGTGGGGCACACCAAACTGAATTTCTTTAAAATCATCGGGGGGCGCAGCCGGATTAAAGGTGGTCATGGGCATTAATTGGTAAGGCAGCTCAAAATAATACTTATAATCAGCCCCGATGGTAATTTTAGGGATGAGATTGGCCTTTGCTTCCTGTCCTTTTTCTGTGCCCAATGCAAGGTTATTTCTGCTTATCTGCAGGTTTTTATTATAAACCTGTGCCGTGTCGATGCACTGCTGCAGCGACCAGGTTTGTGCTTTTCCTGTAAAAGAAGCGGTTATTGCTGCCAGCAACAGGATTAATTTGCCTGATTTGTGAAAATTCACAAACTTGTTTGTCCAAATTTTTTTGACTCTCATTTTATTTTATTCTTTTGAAGTTTGTAATTTTTTCATTTCAAGGATAACTTCATGAAATCGCTGTTCGTCTTTCATAAAAGTTCTAAAGTCCGTTAATATTTTACCTGCCAACACCGAAGTGGGAACCCTGGTTTTGAAGGTATTTTCAGTTTTTCCTTTATTTATTACCTCGGTAAGATAATTTTTTGCCAATTTTCGAATCCGAAGGAAGGTATCCATAAATCTTTTATCCCTGTTTTTAAGGTTCTTATCGAAAATGATGTCGAGGTAATAAGGCTTCTGTATAAAAAAGAAATAGAGCTTTTTGAAAAGGATTTTCAGTTGGCTTTCGGGTGAATCGCTTTGCTCAATTCCCTTTAGTAAATTAACAATATCGTTTTCAAGATTGAGTAAAAGCAATAAATAAATATCCTCATCATTTGTTAACTGCTGGTAAAGCTGGCTTTCTTTTATTTGAAGTTTATCAGCCAAGTTATGAACGGTAAGTTCCTCAACTCCTGAATTCACTATTATTCCGGCCGCCTTTTCTATAATTTCATTTTCTTGTGCTTTCATACGCTTCAAATTGTATGTGAATATTCACCAACCTATCCGGTTAAATTTTTTTATACTTTATTTTTCACTAATATTTCTATTGAATTTGAAAGTTCATCCCCTTTTTCGAGCAGATTAAATGCGTTACCCGACATTTGCCATTGTTTAACAAACAAACGCAGAGTTCCCATTACAACAATGGCCAAATGCTCTGCATCAACATCGGCACGGAGTTCGTTTTTTTCCTGACCGGCTTTAATAATACGGGTTAGCGTAACAAAATTATTATCCATAATTTCCGAAACTTTCTTCACCAAAACCGCTTCATTCCTGAATAATTCCTCCGAGAAAATAACTGCCACCAGCGATGGCGAGTTTGAAAATATCCTGAACTGGTTTTGAAACAGATGATTTATTTTGGTCAATCCATCGCCTTCAGCATTCAGTTC
>DYQV01000455.1 GCA_020719105.1 Rikenella microfusus | reverse complement strand
GTTCCACACCAAATTCTTATTGACAAATCTGTTGAAAGTGGGGAGCATCGGATTACTATGCTCATAAATAAAGACGATGTAAGATATGCACATACCGGACATCATAATTTTGCGGGAAATGGTGCCTCTTGGAATGGTATTATTGGTAAAATGGAATTGATTGCCAAAAATGCTACTGCACATATAAGTGACATTCAAGTTTATCCCAAAATAAAAAACCAAAGCATTGATGTGAAAATTCTGTTATTCAAAGAAAATAATCATGAAAATAAAAAACTAAAAATATTTTTAAGAAAAGGAAACGAAGACAAATTTGGTTTACTAAAATCCATTGATGTCATATCCGATTCTTTGATGATTAATTGTGAGTTGCCCAAACCAATTTCTTTGTGGAATGAATTTACCCCAAATCTGTACCAATTGGAAGTAATTCTTGAGGATAACGGCACTGATATAGATTCCAATATTACCACTTTCGGAATGCGTGAAATTGGCAAGCTAGATGGCTACATCACCATCAATAACAACAAAGTAACTATGAGGGGCACATTAGACAACGGTTCACATCCTTTGACCGGCTATCCTTATATGCAGAAATACAAATGGTTAGAAATTTTTAAAATTATAAAATCTTATGGATTAAACCACGTTCGTTTTCATACTTGGTGTCCGCCAAATGCTGCATTCGATGCTGCTGATGAATTAGGTTTATATTTACAAGTCGAACTTGCCGGTTCGCCCTATTCAGAAATCAATCGGTTGTTGCAAACCTATGGCAATCATCCTTCTTTTTGTATGCTTTCTTTAGGCAATGAAGTTATGGGAAACACTGAATGGAACGAAAAAGTGGTTGCTAATGCAAAATTGATTGACAACAGACATTTATATGCTTGTACTACACATCCGGTTGGTATAAATCGCAACGATGATTTTTTTATTTCGGCATGGGGAGTAGAAAAAACCAATGAATGGCCATTTGCCATGCCAATTGTAGGAATAACCTGGGGAGGTGGCGATGTAATTCATGCAAGCAGGTTTAATCTATTTCCTCCCGAAACTTCTTCTGATTTTTCAAGCGAAATCAAGGGATTAAATGTTCCGATTATTGCTCACGAAATGGGTCAATGGGCTATGTTTCCCGATTTTGATGAGATAGAAAAATACAAAAAGGGGGTGTTGCGTAACACTAATTATGAGCGAATTAAACTTCAAAATGAAAAACGAGGAATACATGACCAAAACAAACAATTTGTTTTGGCTTCGGGGATGTTTTCATCTATTTTATACAAAGAAGAAATTGAATCTGTTTTGCGCACACAGGGTTATGCAGGTTTTCAGTTGCTTGGTTTACAAGACTATCAAGGACAACACATTGCCATTGTTGGACTATTAAACGATTTTTGGGAGAGCAAAGGTCTCGTTTCGCCCCGGCAACATAGTCAATATTGTAATTCGATTGTTCCCCTTGCCCAATTTGAAAAAAGAGTTTGGAAAAACAATGAGACCTTCAAAACCAAAATAGTTGTTTCAAATTTCACTTTAAACGATTATAACAACATAAAGCTCCATTGGAAACTATTGGATGCTGATTCTAATGCCATCAAACAAGGAGTTCTCAATTCCCAGACAATAAAGAAAGGAACTTTAACCTCCTATGCTGACCTTCAAATCCCTTTGGTGGGTATAAAAAAAGCATCAAAATTGTTGCTCAACATTTCTATTCCTGAATTAAATATACAAAACTCTTGGGAAATATGGGTTTATCCTGAAAAGACAGAAGTAACCAAAGGAGATGTTTATTTGGTGGAAGCCCAAGATTTGCAAAGAGTGGAAAAATTGCTTCAAGAAGGGAAAAAAGTACTGTTGCAATTAGATGATAAAAGTTTGAAAACATATCGTGAAAGTTGTTTTACTACAATATTTTGGAATTCTATTTTAAAATGGCCTCAAAAATCGCATACGATGGGAATAGTTTGCAATCCGAAACATGAAATATTCACTAATTTCCCAACAGAATTCCATTCCAATTGGCAATGGTGGGATATTGCAATGAATGCCTTCGCTATGGATATCAGCAGTTTACCAAAAGAATTAACCCCATTGGTTCAAGTAATAGATTCCTATACCGTCAACACCAAACTTGCTTATTTATGGGAGTGTAGAGTCGGCAATGGAAAATTAATGGTATCAACTATAAATTTTACGGACAATTTGGAAAACCGACCGGCAAGTAAGCAATTAAAAAGCAGTGTGTTGAATTATATGAACAGCAATCAGTTCAATCCAGCTATCATAATCGATTTTACGCGAATTAATGAATTAACGAATATTCATTTACAAAAATAAAATGGCTATAACATTGTATATGCGATAATTGCGGGGGTTTGTGATAGGTTAAAACATTGTGCAAGAAAGAAACATTTGTGCAACTTTGAAACGATAGTGCCTTGAAATCCCGCAACTACGCATATACTTGT
>DYQV01000454.1 GCA_020719105.1 Rikenella microfusus | reverse complement strand
TCGGCTCCACTAATAATATTTTCAACAATTCCTTTAAGGCTATCCGACATTTCTTTCAAATCGCGCACCACATCGCCAATTTCGTTGTCCTTCAAAATATTAATTTCTGTTGTCAAATCGCCATGCGATATATGGTTAATAAGTTCTTTGATATCAGATACAGGCTTACCCACTATTTTATGAACCAGATACTTAATAATTAAAAATAAAAGACCAATTAAGACTAAACCCACAATAACAAACAATAGTTTTAATTGCCGGGCTTCCTGATTTACCTCAGTCAGATTATATTGATAAGCCACTACCCCGATAGGTTTTTTGGCAAAATCAAGTAATGGAAAAACCATAAAAGTATAATCTTCGGTATCGAACCTTTTTTTAGCAATCATGGCTTGAGTAAGTAATTCCTTGTTCAGCAAACCCGGTTTAAAAAGTGAACTCGTCTGTTCAGCAATCAGATAATCGCCAATATATTTACTTTGTGAACTCACATCGTTCGACATGTTCTGATCAATCAACTTTACCAACTCGGGTTCAAAAATAAGGGCATAATTTTCAAGTAACGTATCGCTTTTAACAATGCGGATAAGCTCTTCTAAATCCACATAATTTTCAACCGTACCTAAAACAGATCCATCGTCCTCTAATATGGGCATCAAACCTCTGATGGCAATTCCTCCACGGCCTGCTTCAATACCTTTTACGGGTTGTTTCGTAGCAATACATTTTTTAATGGTTTCACGGAAGGAATTCAAATCATCGCCCCTTTTTTCGGTCCAGCTACGGTAAAAAGAATGTACTTTATTGGTATGATAGTGAATCCTGAGGTTTTTATATTCAGCAGAAATCAGGTTAGCTTTTACGGCACAAAAATCGGCTTTTAAGGTAACCACACTTCCTTCTAAATCACCTGTGGCATTATATCTGCGGTACGCATCCTTGGTTGAATTATTTGAAGCTAAAATTGAAGCTAATTGCAACGTTTTATTGGTCAAACGTTCGCAGTTGCCAAAAAAATTCTTTTCACCATTCGTTAGAATAGAAATAAGCTGTTTTTGGGTAATTTTGTTGACCATTACGATTGCAATACCAATGAAAATAATTACAGCCACGGTAGCCAGCAAAATTACAGGGAATGAAATCTGGTTAGAAATTTTCTTTTTCATAGTACATTAATTTGAGGAGTTATAAGTCGGTTTTTTTATCGGTTGTTCGATATAATTCAGGTTTATAAGTGATACTAAACCAAAACCAATGCTGCAAAATATCTGCATCGCCTCCTTTAAGCAGTTCCATCGATTTTGATGGGAGCATGGCAGAATAACCAAGGATAAAATCGGCTTTGGGATGGAATCTGTATTTAAAAGCCAGATCGAGCTCGGTTCCAAGTTGTTTATCAGCCTCAACGCTTAAACCTGGTGTTGACACTGAATCTAAAATGGTACCTGCCAACCTGAAATTATGCAAATTGACAGTAACGGTTGATTTATCGGATAATTTATACAAACTCTCCAAATAAACACTATTCATCCCCCCCTGATTGGTGTTTTTAGGTACAAAGATAAAATAATCCATGTGGCCCAGGTAAAAATGCCCCGAACCATACAGATTGGAAAAAGCGGTGGTTTTACTATCGGCATCGGAGGCATCGGAACCCGAATAATAATCGAGGCCTGCACTAACAGAAAGGGATGAGGTAACATTTATTGTTGGTTTTACATGAAAAAAATAACCCGATAATTCGTTTCCGGATGATGATTTACCATATTGGTAAAAGGGTGCCATGACAAGGTTGAATTTTTCGGACTTATAATAGAAAAACCCACCCGATGTTCCACGGGTATAAATGGTTTGGTAGCTCCCTGTTTTTTGAAAGGCATCATAAAAATTTAATAGGGTAACCTCCATGTTATCGTTCAACTTGTATTTTAACCATAGATAGGACAGGTATTTGTAAAGTTTGAGGGGGTAATCGGATTCGAAATTTTTTTCTTTATCGTTATTGTAAGCCAAACCCAAATGAGTTTCAATCTTATCTTTTTTATATTTTATTAGTGCCAGATCATGTGATGCCGCTACATTATTCCAATTGTTATCGGCAATAAACCTTTGGTTATCATAAGATATTTCCTGCCGTCCTAATTGTATTGAAAGGTTTTCTGAAAATTGGTAACTTAAGTAAGCCTGATGAATTCCCATTGATGGTATATCGGTTGCTGGTATTGCTTCGCCCCAGATACGGACATCGTACAACGATATGTAAATACCCAGTTTATTATCGGTAAACCCAACATTGAAGCGGGTCCGTTGGGCATTTATCAGTACCGGGTTTTTTGTACTATCCGATAATTCCTTCACCCCATCGCGGAATTCACTGCGTAACCGGAATTCTGCATCGAACACCAACTGAGCCTTTACCAACGTGGCAAATACTACAAGACCAATGATTAGTAAATGTTTTTTCATGGTGCAATCAAATTTTGAGTTTAA
>DYQV01000453.1 GCA_020719105.1 Rikenella microfusus | reverse complement strand
TTCAACTTATTTCTGTTATCCGTAGTGGGTAACGTATTGAATTGCCAAGGCAACCACATTTAAAACATTCGTTTAAGAAACAAAATATTTTATCTACGAATTAACCCGGATTATTCATAAATAATCCTGACGATTAAGCTACACCTCAATATTGGGAAAATAAAAACTCCCAATTTTGGGTGTAGCTAAATCGGGGTTTCCCGCTTTGCAACCCAATGCCCATCGCACATTCACACCTTTCGCTGTGCTCAGGTATGAATAAAGCGGGTTAACACTAATTTAAAATCAACTAAAGTTGATTTTAATAGTTTTTTCGTGAAAATCCGTGTATTTCGTGGACTGTTTTTGTTTTTACATTTCTAAATGCGGTTGCCCTGATTGAATTGCCAATTTATTTATCAGTGCATTTTTCGGGGTTTGATCATGTTTTCAGGCAACAGAAAGTTATCGAGTTCCTCCTTTGAAAGCAGCTTTTGTTCCAAGACCAAATCGTAAACACTTCGTCCGGATTTCAGAGCTTCCTGAGCTAATTTTGACGATGCCTCGTATCCCAAAACAGGATTCAATGCAGTAACCAATCCTATGCTGCGGTAAACCAATTCACGGCAATGACCAACATTTGCTGTAATGCCATCGATGCAGCGGAATTTCAATACTTCCATTCCATTTTTAAGCATTTCCACACTTTCAAAAATGCTTTGCACAATCAGGGGCTCCATTACGTTCAATTCCAACTGGCCCGCTTCGGATGCTAAAGTTACCGACAGATCGTTTCCAATTACTTTAAAAGCAATTTGGTTTACTACTTCAGGAATTACCGGGTTTACCTTTCCTGGCATAATGGATGAACCGGGCTGCATAGGTGGGAGATTTATTTCGCCAAAACCAGTTCGGGGACCAGAAGAGAGTAATCGTAAGTCGTTACAAATTTTTGAAAGTTTTACAGCCAACCTTTTTATGGCCGATGAATACATTACAAATGCACCGGTATCTTGGGTGGCTTCAATCAGATTTCCTGCCAGTTTAATATCCATTCCGGTAATTTCGCGCAGGTAGTCGATGCAAAGATCACTATACCCGGGCTCAGAATTGATGCCGGTTCCGATAGCAGTTGCACCCATGTTAACTTCTAAAAACAGGCTAACATTTTGCTCCAGCCTTTCAATTTCTTCAGAAAGTGTAACGGCATAAGCTTCAAATTCTTGTCCTAAGGTCATGGGTACGGCATCCTGTAATTGGGTCCGTCCCATTTTTATTACATCACGGAAGTCGCGGGCTTTATCACGGAACGATGCAATCAAGTCTTTAAGGACCTCAATAAACCTTGCGTTATTGAGCATAAGTGCTATTTTTACCGAGGTGGGGTAAGCATCGTTGGTTGATTGGCTTAGGTTTACATGGTTATTGGGGTGGCAATATTGATATTCTCCCTTTTTGTGGCCAAGAATCTCCAATGCACGGTTGGCAATAACTTCGTTGGCGGCCATGTTGGTTGATGTTCCGGCACCCCCCTGAATCATATCCACGGCAAAGTTACGGTGAAACTTACCTTTTATTATTTCATCGCAGGCTTTTACAATGGCATCGGTAATGGTTTTGTCGAGTAACCCAAGATCAAAGTTGGCTTTGGCAGCAGCCATTTTAACAATAGCCAGGGACTGAACAAAAACGGGGTAGAAACTGATGGTAACTCCACTGATGTTGAAATTCTCCATAGCCCGTAATGTTTGCACACCATAATAAGCCTCAGCGGGCACTTCGCGGTCTCCCAGCAAGTCGTGTTCCGTTCTGGAGCGACCTGAAACATATTGTGTTCCAAGATTTACTAGATGCGAATTGGCATGGTCCATGCGCCGGGCAATTAATTTAGCAAGATATTTATAAAACTTAGCGGCTAATTCTCCCTCCCGACTGAAAATATCAAGTAATGTTTCTTTACTCAACCTTAGAACGGTAACGTCTGTCATGGCTCTGGCTGTAGAAGAATGCGGAGAGTTTTCCATTAAAGAACCTTCGCCCATAAAATCGAATTTTCTAAAAAATGACAACCGTTTTTCCTCACCAAATGGAGTGCTTTTAAATAGTTCCACTTCACCTTCGTAGATAATGTAAACGGCATCACGGGCAGTACCTTCTTTAAAAAGATAGGTTCCTTTTTGATAATTTTTGCTTTCCAAGTGAACAGCTAACTGTTCTATTTCACGTTCATTCAATGAATCGAAAAGGCTCACACCTTTTACAAATTCCAGAAATTTATGTTTGTCCATAAGTATATTATTAGAGAGAATTCGGAACGAAAGTGATTATAATTTTAGAACCAACAAAGTTTTTAGCTGATTCAAAAAGATTCTTTAAAACATAGTGGTTATACTAAGGGTTTTATTGAAGAATTGGTTGAGGCATCGGCAACTGTTACCTTTTTTGCGAATAAATTGGAATGGTTTTAACCCGGATTATTCATTAATAATCCTGACGATTAAGCTACACCTCAATAT
>DYQV01000452.1 GCA_020719105.1 Rikenella microfusus | reverse complement strand
GTTAATCGAACATCGGAAATGTATGATGTTCGATTAACGATTTTTGATTTTAAAATGCCATCGAAACAGAGTTATATCTCAAATTATACCGCTGCCCGGTGTTCTTTTTCCAATTTTTCCAGATAACTGCTCAGTAATTCCTGCTTTAAACGGGTAATTGCTACCCTTCCCGAACGGGTGAACTGAAGTACACCATAGGGTTTTAGTTTTTCAAATAATTCTTGTGTTTCTGCTTTATGACCCGTTTTTTCAATAACGGTATATTCTTTGGTCATTTCCAGAATCCGGGCATTGTACATCCGAATAATGCCCTCAATCTCATTGGTCTCCAACAGGGCATTGGTCTCAATCTTATACATGGCAATTTCCTGATGCAGGATTTCGTCCTGGGTTAAGTAAAAAGCACGGATTACATCAATCTGCTTTTCGAGTTGCTTTACCAAATTTTCCACCGTATGGCGATTGCAAACTACCACTATAGTAAACTTGAATACGCCTTTAATGGCCGATTCCGATACGGTAAGGCTCTCAATATTCAATTTGCGTTTGGTAAAGTTGATGGTTATGCGGTTCAACAGACCAATGCTGTTTTCCGAAAATATGGTTAGTGTATATTCCTGATATACTGTAAATTGTTCGTTTGTCATTGTTCGTGCTTTTAATAATTATTTTGAAGATTTTTCATCGCCATAAAGTACTTCATTTACTGCTGCACCTTGAGGAATCATGGGGAACACATTCCCTTTGTTTATTACTTTAACTTCAAGCAAATAAGGTCCATCGGTTTCCAGCATACGGTCTATCGCGGCTTTCAGGTCGGTGCGGTCTTTTACCGTTTCGCCGGCAATTCCATAAGCCGATGCCAATATTGGATAATTCGGGCTGCTGATAGGAGTGGCCGAATAACGTTCATCGAAAAAAAGTTCCTGCCATTGACGAACCATACCTAAATAATTGTTATTCATAACAATCATTTTTACCGGCAAGCGGTTGTAAGCAATGGTTCCCAGTTCCTGCAGGGTCATTTGGAAACCACCGTCGCCGGCAACCATAATAACGGTTTTATCGGGAGCCCCAAATTGAGCGCCCATGGCTGCGGGTAAGCCAAATCCCATGGTTCCCAAACCACCGGAAGTTATCCAGGTGCGGGTATGCTTAAAATCGTAGTACCGTGAGGCCATCATTTGGTGTTGCCCCACATCGGTTACCAATACAGCCTCTCCTTTAACGGCATCGTTGATTATGCGCATGATTTCGCCCATAGATATTTTATTTCCCTCAGGGAAAAGTTCGGGATAGATTACCCGTTTTTCCTCGTCTTTACGGATTTCTTTAAATTCATTGATCCAGCCTTCATACGATTTTTTTACCAGTTTGGCTGTTACTGCGGGTAATGTTTTCTTTACATTGCCATGTACCGCAGCATCCACTTTAATTATTTTATTTATTTCGGCTTTGTCGAGTTCAAAGTGTACTATTTTGGCTTGGGTGGCATACTTCGAAACCTTACCGGTAACCCGGTCATCGAACCGCATACCTATACCAATCAACAAATCACATTCGTTGGTCATTATATTGGGTGCTGCATGTCCGTGCATCCCTATCATTCCAACATGTTGAGGGTGATCGTTGGGTATGGCCGACAATCCGAGTAACGTAAATGCGGCCGGAATACCTGATTTCTCTAGAAAAGCCAACAGTTCTTTTTCTGCGCCTCCCAGAATAACTCCCTGACCAATTAAGGCCAATGGTTTTTTTGCCTCATTTATCATTTCGGCTGCACGGTTCAGTTGTTCTTCTTTAATAATTGGCATAGGAATATAGCTGCGGATGTAAGTGCAAGGTTCGTATGCATAATCCATCTCCTGCAACATGGCATCTTTGGTAATATCAACCAAAACCGGTCCTGGTCGACCCGATTTAGCAATATAAAAAGCTTTGGCAATGGCTCCCGGAATTTCTTCGGCCTTGGTTACCTGGTAATTCCATTTGGTTACCGGCATTGAAATACCCACCACATCAGTTTCCTGAAAAGCATCGCTGCCAATGAGATGCGAACCTACCTGTCCGGTTATACATACTATGGGTGTTGAATCCATATAAGCATCCACTATTCCGGTAATTAAATTGGTAGCTCCCGGTCCCGAAGTGGCAAAGCAAACACCGGTTCTGCCTGATACCCTTGCATATCCTTGTGCCGCATGAATGGCTCCCTGCTCGTGGCGGGTTAAAATGTGCGATAAACTATCCTTGAAGTCCATCAACTTATCGTAGATGGGCATAATGGCTCCGCCCGGGTAACCAAAAATTGTGGTTACTTTTTCTGCAACTAATGACCTTAGTAATGCCTCAGAACCGGTAACCCTGATTTTTTGATGGTTTAGTTTTTCCATTTTTTTCTTGGTAAGTGTTTCCATAATTAATAGTATCAAGTTAAATTATTTCAATATTGATGGAAGAGACTTAATCCCTATTGCAATTGGGATCTACCTGTGC
>DYQV01000451.1 GCA_020719105.1 Rikenella microfusus | reverse complement strand
CCATCGCACATTCACACCTTTCGCAATGCTCAGGTATGAATAAAGCGGGCTAATTGCTATATTCAACTAAATTTTGTTTATTTGTTATAGTAAACATGCCTGAAATTCTTGACACACATTTAATGTCTTCTGCTATGAAAACCTTACTCAGTAAACAAGCAATATATTGCTTCATCCTTATTTTCTTTACAGTATCGGTAAATGCCCAACGCCCAAAGGTTGGATTGGTTTTAAGCGGCGGCGGTGCCAAAGGGGTATCGCACATTGGCATTTTGCAAGCCATTGACAGTGCCGGTTTGAAAATTGACTACATTACCGGAACCAGTATGGGTAGTATCATGGGCTCATTGTACGCCATTGGAAACAGCGGAAAAGAAATTGAGGAAATCTCCAATAATTTGGATTGGGATGCCATGCTCAGCAATAAACCGCTTTACTCCGATATAAGTATTGACGAAAAAGATGAATTCGATCAATATTCGGCAGAGATAGGGCTTAAAAAATTTAAACCCCAGTTAGGTTCAGGGCTCATTGAATCGGAAGAGCTTTGGCTCAAACTAAACGAATTGTATTTCCCCGTTTACAACATCAAAGACTTTTCGAAATTCAACATCCCCTTTAAATGTATTTCCACCGATTTGGCCACCGGTAAAGCAATTGTAATGGATAAGGGAGAAGTAATTACCGCAATCAGGTCCAGTATGGCTATTCCCACAGTCTTTTCAGCCGTTGATTACCAAGGCACCAAGCTTGTTGATGGTGGTATTATCCGTAATTTTCCGGTAACCGACATTAAAGCTATGGGGGCTGATATAGTGATTGGAGTTAACCTTTTTAAAGGATTGCCCGATATTTCGAAACTGAACGATGTGATGGATGTTTTTTATCAGATTACGCAATATAGGGATGCTGAAGATTTAGTGAAACAGAAAAAGCTGTGTGATTTAATCATAGAACCTCCTGTAGATCAATACAGTGCCGGTAGTTTTGATGCCGTGGATTCCATAATGCTTATTGGAAAAGCCATGGGAAAACTCTATTACCCATATTTCAGGCACCTGTCCGATTCATTAAATGCATTGTACCCCATCGATTACAATCCACACAACCGGAAACCTAAAAAGGAAAGCATTGTAATAGACGACATTTTGTTTGAAGGCATTGAAAAAACAAGTAAAGATTTGTTGGTTGACAAAATCCAGATTAAAAAAGGACAAACCTACACAGCAACTCAGTTAAACGAAGGTTTTAGGAAAGCCTTTTCAAGCCGGTATTACGACAAAATATACTACCGGTTAGAACCCACCACCGAAGGTCATGCCATTTTAACCTGTGTAATAAAAGAAACCTTATTAACCCAGGCCAAGGTAGCCTATTCATACCACTCATATACCGGTTCTGCCTTATTTGCCAACATCACGGTACGGAACTTATTGCTCGACAAATCGAGGACCATGGCTAAAGTTGCTTTGGGTGAATATTATAAAGTGTGGCTTCAGCACCGGCAGTCTTTTGGACGAAAAGGCAGCACTTATGCCACTTTAAATTATCTTTCACAAAATTTACCGTTATTTCAGTATGATGGATCCGAAAAAACTTCTCAGTATGCAATGAATCTGAACCAATTCGATTTTAATTTGATGCAGGTTTATAGGAAAGACTGGAGTACTACCGCCGGAATTTCCAAACAATTTATAAATTTTTCGCCCGAAGTAGTGGATGAAGAACAATTTATAGGGAATATGGACAATTATCACGCATATTTGCGTGCCGATGGAAATACCACCAACGATTTGCATTTTCCTTCAGCCGGGTATCTGTTTTCATCGGAATTAGGTGTTACTTTCGACCGCAATGCAGAGCTGACCGGATATAAATCCGATGGTACCATTCTTGATACTTCCGAAATGGTTAATGGTAAACCTGAGTTCTTCCGGTTCAATCTGAATTATATTAAGTATAACCCATTTGCTACTAAATCGTCCTTCTTCTATAAAGTAAATTTAGCCATGAATTTCAAGCCCCAGGAGATACTTTTTGACAAATATTACATGGGAGGTATTCAGCAGATATTTGCCAAACAGCAAAATTTTGTTGGTTTATTCGATGCCCAAATAAATACCAATGCCATGGTGGGGGCAATGATAGGGGTGCAGTATAATTTTTATGGCTATTTATTCTTGCTGGCAAGGGTTAATTCTGCCTTTTATATTCCCAAAGTTGCAGAGGTTTCTTCGGCAAAAGATAAGCTGTCGGACATGGGACTGATAAATGGTTTTTCGATCGGACTGGGTTACGATCTTGGCGTATTGCCTATGGAATTTAACGCCATGTATTCCCCTGAAATAGATGCCTTTTACACACATGTAAAAATTGGGTATATATTCTAAAGAGGTCCCAAAGATATTCTCACAAAAGTTGCACACATTTCATTGATTTTTTTATGAAAATAAAAAGGTTCTATAACGTATTGTGTGGGTAAATAAAAAAGGCATATTGTC
>DYQV01000450.1 GCA_020719105.1 Rikenella microfusus | reverse complement strand
TACACTGTATTTTCATCTAAAAAATTTCCATGTAAAATGAATGTCTTATTTTCGTAGGATAAAAATTTACCTAAAATGCAGCTATTCGATTCAAACATTCCAATAAATAAAAAGAAAATTGTTAATGACCCAGTTTATGGATTTATAAATTTTCCGGCTAACAAAGTGTTCGATATTGTTGAACATCCTTGGTTTCAGAGGTTACGCCGAATCAAACAATTAGGATTAACCGATATGGTTTATCCGGGAGCCCGGCATACCCGTTTTCACCATGCATTGGGAGCCACACATTTAATGGCAACTGCTTTAGAAGTGCTCCAATTTAAAGGTCATACAATTTCTACTGAAGAAGCTGAAGCGGCTATTTTGGCTATTTTATTGCACGACATTGGCCATGGTCCGTTTAGTCATGCTTTAGAAAACCAGATTGTAAAGGTAACCCACGAGGAACTTTCCCTGATTTTTATGGAAGCACTTAACCAAGAAATGGGAGGCACTCTGGATTTGGCTATTGAAATATTTACCAACCGGTATCATAAAAAGTTCCTTCATCAGTTGGTTTCCAGCCAACTCGATGTGGATAGGTTGGACTATTTGATGCGCGATAGTTTCTTCACCGGTGTTTCAGAAGGTATTGTGAGTTCTGATAGGATTATCAAAATGCTGGATATTGTAAACGACCAACTGGTGGTAGAGCACAAAGGCATTTATTCTATTGAAAAATTTCTTATCGCGCGCCGGTTGATGTATTGGCAGGTTTACCTCCACAAAACGGTTCATGCAGCAGAGCAGTTGGTATTGAGTATTCTAAAACGTGCCAAGTTTTTGGCCAATCAAGAGGTTGATTTATTTGGAACCCCGGCTTTTCGATATTTCTTATACAATAATCCAGGAATCGAGGATTTTAAAAATACCTTACCCTCGCATGTCGGGAAAACTACTTTGGAGCTATTTGCCCTCTTAGACGATGATGATTTAGTTTCTGCAATTAAAGTTTGGACGGAACATCCGGATAGGGTATTATCGACCCTTTGCAGAAATTTTGTGAACCGCCGGCTATTTCGGAATATTGTTCAAAATGAACCTTTCAAGCCTGAATTAATTGAAGAAGTAGTTGAAAAAGTGGCTGCTTTCTATTCCCTTACCAAAGAGGAAGCATCCTATTTTGTGATTTCCGATACCATTGAAAACAATGCTTATAGGCAGGAATCGGATCAGATTCTGATAAAAGAAAAAGATGGAAAAGTTACTGAAATTGTACATGTAGCTGATATGCTAAACATTAAAGCCCTTTCGGGAACCGTTTCAAAATACTTTTTATGCTACCCCAAAGAAATTAAGGTTTAATTTCAACGGTTTACCGATTTAAATAATGGTTTCATTTAATATTTACGAAATATTCATGTTTGTTTTATAGCTTTGTCGCAAAATTTATTATCTGTTAACTTATGGAATTTACTGCTAATCAGATTGCCGTATTTTTAAAGGGCAACGTTGATGGAAATGGAGAAGTTAAAGTGAATAATGTTGCCAAAATTGAAGATGCAACCTCAGGAACCTTAGCTTTTTTGGCAAATCCAAAATATGAATCCTATCTCTATTCAACCAATGCTTCTATTGTTTTGGTGAATGACAGCTTTAAACCTGAAAAAAAGGTTATTGCCACGTTAATTTATGTGCCCGATGCTTATCAGGCATTTGCCTCCCTATTGGAATTAGTTGCCCAAACTATGTACGAGCCCAAACTTGGAATTGAAGAACCTAGTTATATTCACCCAACAGCCACCTATGGAAAAGATGTTTTTGTTGGTGCCTTTGCATACATTGGCAAAAATGTAAAAATGGGTGAAAATGTAAAAATATATCCTCAAGCCTATGTGGGCAACAACTGTACTATAGGCGACAATTGCATTCTTTATTCTGGTGCTCGTATTTATCACGACTGTCAATTGGGAAGCAATATTACCATACACTCCGGGGCAATTATTGGAGCCGATGGATTTGGTTTTGCCCCAACGGATACGGCAAACTATAAAAAAATTCCCCAAATTGGAAATGTAATTATAGAAGATTTTGCTGAAATTGGAGCCAACAGCACCATTGACCGGGCCACTATGGGTTCAACCATTATCCATAAAGGAGTTAAACTCGACAACATGGTACACATTGCCCACAATGTGGAAATTGGAGAAAATACCGTAATGGCAGCCCAAGGCGGTATAGCTGGATCGGTAAAAATTGGCAGCGATTGTATGTTTGGTGGTCAAATAGGTATAGCCCCGCATGTTACCCTAGCAAAAGGAACCAAGTTAGGTGCAAAAAGTGGTGTTAATTCTAATATAATCAAAGAAAATTCAACCTTGATTGGTGCCCCTGTGCAAGAATACGGTGAATGGGCTAAATCGCAGGTACATTACCAGAATTTACCAAAAATAGTTGCCCGCTTGAATGCCCTTGAAAAGGAATTAGCTGAACTTAAGAAAAAATAAGAATTTTACTTAA
>DYQV01000449.1 GCA_020719105.1 Rikenella microfusus | reverse complement strand
ATGGTTTGTATGCTTTTTATTACGCCTCCTATATTGCTCATTCTTTCTTACGCTGTTTTATAAAGTTCAATTTCTAATTCTTTTACGGCTTGCAAATATTTTTCTTTGCTACCAAACTCGTTGATGATTTCAAGCGGTGAACCAAATTCATCAAATGGATTTACTCTCAATACTTCAATGCTTTCAATGTTGGTAATGCCTTCGTCTGCATATTTGTCGAGCAATGCTTCCAATACTTTTTTGGCTTGGTCGCCATATTTTGTAAAGTAGTTTCGCTTCTTTACGTTGTTTGCTCTTTCTTGTCGTGTTAATGGTGGTTGGTCAAACGCAACGTGACAAATCAAATCGAACAAATCAACTTCTTTGTTTACGGCATCATACAAGGCTTCTACCATTACGCCTTGTTCTTGCAATTCAGCAATGATGGCTTCTTTGCGTTCGGTGGTGTTCCACTTATTTAAAAAGTCGTCAAACGAAGCAAAGTTTTCTTTGATGATTTCTTTGGTATGGTCTTTTAAACTTGTTGTGATGGGTTTTCCGTGTTGGTCGAAATACATTTCACGACTTACCAATACAGAAACGTCCACACCATTTACATAAATTTTTTCTCTTTTGGCTTCGGGGTCTCTTGCTGTCCAGTTACCATTTAAGGAAGAACCATCGGGATAACGAATTTTCGCTTTTTCAAATACGATTTCTTCTCCTGTGGCTTCATCTAAAACGGTTACGCTGTTTTCTTCTTCTTCAATTACAACCAATGATAAATCTTCATCTTGCGAAACTGGTTTTACACGAATCGGGTCACCATCAAAATCTTTGTCGGCAAATAAATCTGTTGCGTTTCTAAAATCAAGAATGGTGAAATAGAGTTTTCCGTATTCTTCATTGATACGAGTTCCTCTACCAATAATTTGTTTGAACTTGGTCATTGAATTGATGTTGGCATCCAACACAATTACTTTACACGTTTGTGCATCAACGCCAGTAGTCATTAATTCAGAAGTAGTGGCAATTACTGGATATTTTTCTTCGGGGTTAATGAAGTTGTCTAATTCTCTTTTGCCTTCATCATTGTCGCCAGTTATTTGCATTACGTATTTGTAATTCTCTGCAACTAAATCAGCATTTTGTTTGGCTAATGCAGTTCGCATACGTTCAGCGTGGTCAATGTCCACACAAAACACAATCGTTTTTGCAAAACGGTCGTAACCTTTTAAAAACTCGGTGAGCTTTTTTGCAACTAATTCTGTTCGTTCTTCAATTACTAAATTGCGGTCAAAGTCTTTGCGATTATAAACTCTATCATCAACTTCGTTTCCGTCTTTATCGGTTTTGCCTTGGTCTGGTCGCCAACCTTCTGCATCCACATTTAATCCAATTCTTACTACACGATAAGGAGCAAGGAAACCATCGTCAATACCTTGTTTCAATGAATATGTATAAACTGGGTCACCAAAATATTCGGTGTTGCTTGTTTCTTTGGTTTCCTTTGGTGTAGCAGTTAAACCAATATGCGTAGCATTTTTGAAGTAAGATAAAATTTCTCTCCAACTGCTATCTTCTTTCGCACTTCCTCTGTGGCACTCGTCAATTACAATAAGGTCAAAGAAGTTAGGCGAAAACTGTTTGTAAACATTTGCATCTTCGTCTGTGCCCGATAAACCTTGATACAAAGCCAAATAGATTTCATAGCTTTTATCAATTTGTCGGTGTTTTACCACCGTCATTTTATCTTTAAAATGTTTGAAGTCGCCTCTTCGAGTTTGGTCAATCAAAGCATTTCGGTCGGCTAAAAATAGAATCCGTTTTTTTGCTCCGCTTTTCCAAAGTCGGTGAATGATTTGAAAAGCCGTGTAGGTTTTTCCTGTGCCTGTTGCCATTACCAAAATAATGCGGTTTTGTCCGTTGGCAATGGCTTCAACTGTTCTGTTTACTGCAATTTGTTGGTAGTATCTTGGTTTGCGGTTTGTACCGTCAAAATAATAGTCTTGCGAAGCAATCTTTTCAGCCGTTGGCGTTGTGATGCCTTTGTATTTTTTGTATTTCTCCCAAAGTTGTTCGGGAGTAGGGAAGTCGTCTATTCCAATTTCAGTTTCTATGTTTCCGTCTGTTGCTGTGCGGTCGTGAAATAAAAAGCCGTCACCGTTGCTGCTGAAAACACAAGGAATGTCGAGTATTTGAGCATAGTCCAAAGCTTGTTGAATACCAGCTCTTACAGAATGTTTGTTGTCTTTCGCTTCAATAATTGCAATAGGAATGTTTGGCTTGTAATACAGAATGTAGTCGGCACGTTTTTGATTTCCTCTTGCTGTCAGTTTACCTCTAACATATATTTTCCCATCCGTGAATGAGACTTCTTCCAATAGCTGTGTCAGTCTATTCCAGCCCGATTTTTCGACGGCTGGAGTAATAAACTTTGTGCATATATCACGTTCAGAAAGTGTCTTTTTATCTATCATTTAATCATTCAAATTCATTAGTGCAAAATACGATTTATTGTCGAGGC
>DYQV01000448.1 GCA_020719105.1 Rikenella microfusus | reverse complement strand
ACTATTGTTTACCAAACACATACCGGACATTAACTCCAAATACATCCCAATTAAAACCGGTAGTTTCAATAATGTTAAGTCCAGGTCGCCAGTCCATACCAAGTGCAATGGGAACTTGTTTAAACTGATATTCCAAACCAACTTCACCGGCTACTCCCAACCAAAAAGGATCAGCAATTCGGATATACGGACCGACTCCAACATACCAGTTAAAAGCCTCTCCATTAATCGGTTTGTAAAGAAAATCCCAGAGACAGTCAATACCAACTCCATTGCCAAAGGAAACATCGGCATGAATCCGGTTGTATTTTCCTAAAGCAAAAATACCATCCACAGCAACATTTCCTCCGGAAATATTTCCAAAACGAATCCCAATTTCTTGGGCATTCAAAAAACAAAAGGATGATAAACTCACAAATACTAATACTACTATTTTTTTCATCTTATTGAAATTTTTAACTTGTACCTGATAATTATTATAATTTATAATTGGCTCACATATCAGAATTATATTTAATAGATATGGGAGTGAATTAATTTGTCAAAAGTAAAATTTAATGTCGATTCATACAAGCACTATTAAACAGATAAATGCAAAAATATTGCCGATAAATCTAGCAATCTGAAAACTTACTAATAATCCAAAATGAATAGAAAATCCTTCAGTTCTTAAAATAATTAAAGTAAACACATTCACCTTTTTTCTTACATTTGTAGTTACCAAAACAGGATTTGATTGTAACTGTATGTTAAAATATGAGGCCAGTGGAAACGCAAAGTAAAAAAACCACATTTAGTTGCTAAACCAATATAACATGAAAAAAATAATTCTAAAATCGGTACTTTTTTCAACAATATTCCTATGTGTTGCTTTATATTGCAATGGTCAGACATATATAGACACCGTTCCCCTGGAATATAAAAACAATGTTAGGGTAAATGTTACCAATCCCATGATTTTTGGCGATAAATATACAGTGGTTGGGTATGAGCGGAAAATAAAAGATTACCAAACTGCCTCAGTAAACATGGGTAGGTTTTCACTTCCCAAATGGAACTCGTTTAACAACGATTCTATTGGAATGAGCTCCGATTATAACGATAATGGATTTACAATGGCCTTTGATTACCGTTTTTATTTAAAAAATGAAAACAAATATAAAGCACCGCACGGTATTTATATTGGTCCTTACTATTCATTCAATTATCTGCACCGGGTTAATCATTGGGAATTAAACACATCAAACTACCAGGGGATGGTTGATTCTGAAATGAAATTTAAGGCAAATCTGGTTGGATTTCAATTGGGTTATCAATTTGTTTTGTGGAAAAGACTTTCCTTGGACATGATACTATTTGGACCCGGAATTTGGTATTACAACATGAAAATTGATTTGAATACTGATCTGGCTCCGGATGAAATTGAATTGATTTATGAGAAACTGAATGAGGCCATAACCGAAAAACTACCCGGAAACGAATTATTGGTTCCCAGTTCCAATTATCAAAAAAAAGGCAGTTACAGCACCTCTTCAGGGGGATATCGGTTAATGATACATCTTGGGTTCTTGTTTTAAACAGACACTTGGAAATTATTAAACAAAAATCCGGAAAACAGTAACTGCTTTCCGGATTTTTAATTACTATTTGATAACCCTATTTTTTAGGTTGAACAAAAGGGATGTCATTCAAAATTGAAGATCTGATTGCAGTAAGGAAATATTGTTCCATCTGGTAAAACTGCAATGCAACAACCGGGTTGGTGGCTTTGCTGATTTTCTTTTGATAGGTAACAATCAGTTTGTCGGTTGCAGCACCCAACTTAATTACATCTTTTGTCCAAGCTGCAGCAGTTTCATTGGTCATTTTGTCATAGTTTTCAGCATATTGCTTCATCAGTTCTAAACGTTGTTTTCCATTTTCTTTACGAGCAACTTCATACGCATCATAAAGAGTCCAGAAAGCATCTTTTTGAGTTGCATCCACCTTAATAAAATCGGCTACAACCGCCTTTTTTTCCATTCCAAAGATTGATTGAACCAAATCAACCTCTTCTTTGTTCGACTGGGCATTGGCAAACCCAAACATAACTAAACTAACTACAAATAATGATAACTTTTTCATACTAATTTTGATTTTAAATATTTTTCCAAAAGTAATAGGATTTATCGAATTTCGATAGTTGAGAAATTATTTTTTCTGAAAATTGAATAGATTTGTCCCAATTATTCTAATAAGTAGCAAGCATTTGGGTTTTAATTATATAGTATTGGTTGAATCAATATTATGCAAAATACTTATTAATCGGTATCGTTTCCAGATTAAATTCAAATTTTAAATCATAAAACTTGAGTCCGCTCCGAAAAGTCATCCGATGAATCAATTATTAAAATCTGAGATTATATTTAACTGGTAATCTGCTAATTAGAAATTCATCGGATGACTAATTTGGGGTTTTTTAGCTTTTCGGAGTGGATTCAAAACTTAAAGGTTTTTGTTATTTCGATAAT
>DYQV01000447.1 GCA_020719105.1 Rikenella microfusus | reverse complement strand
CTAAATGCGGTTGCCCTGAAAGGTGAAAATCAATTCTTTCACCCTTATCAATAAAACTGTATATTTGAGCATCATAAACAATAACCCATCATGTCTGAAGACCAAAAAAAACAATTAGAGCAACAACTTTGGAATATAGCCAACACCTTACGTGGCAAAATGGATGCCGATGAATTCCGGGACTATATCCTGGGGTTCATATTCTATAAATACCTATCCGAAAAAATGCTCAGGTATGCCGATTCCATATTGAAGCAGGATGGCATTAAATACAAAGAAATAAAAGAAGATACCGCCAAAGGCAAGGAATACATTGAAGTAATCAAGGAAGAAGCACTGGAAAAACTGGGTTATTTCCTGAAACCATCGGAACTCTTCAGTGAGGTGGCAAAGCGTGGCAACAGCGATAAGGAAGGCGAAAATAACTTCATATTGGAAGACTTGGGTAAAATCCTGACCAATATTGAGCAAAGTACTATGGGTACTGCTTCAGAGGATGATTTTGACAACCTGTTTGAAGATTTGGACTTGACCAGCACCAAACTGGGCAGGACTGAATCGCAGAAAAATGAATTGATTGCCAAAGTGCTATCCCACCTTGATAATATTGACTTTCAATTGGACAATACCGAACTCGATGTTTTGGGCGATGCCTATGAATACCTGATTGGGCAGTTTGCATCGGGTGCAGGTAAAAAGGCGGGTGAATTTTATACCCCTCAAGGTGTCAGCAAGATATTGGCAAAACTGGTAACAATTGGTAAAACCAAATTAAAATCGGCTTATGACCCCACTTGTGGTTCTGGTTCACTATTATTGCGTGTGGCAAAAGAGGTTAAAGATGTAGGGAATTATTATGGTCAGGAACTCAACCGAACCACTTACAACCTTTGTAGAATGAACATGATACTGCATGATGTGCATTACCGTAAATTCGACATTAAGCAGGAAAATACCTTAGAACACCCACAACATTTAGATAAACGGTTTGAAGCAATAGTAGCCAATCCACCATTTTCGGCCCAGTGGAGTGCAAGTCCGTTGTTTATGACCGATGATAGATTCAGTCAGTATGGTAAACTTGCACCAAGCAGCAAAGCAGATTTTGCCTTTGTACAGCACATGATTTACCAATTGGCTGAAAATGGAACAATGGCAATTGTGTTGCCACATGGAGTATTATTCCGTGGTGGAGCAGAACAGCACATCAGGAAATACCTGATTGAAGACCGAAATTATCTGGATGCCGTTATTGGATTGCCTGCCAACATTTTCTATGGCACAAGCATTCCCAGTTGTGTTTTGGTGTTTAAGAAATGTAGGGAAAACCCTGAAGATATATTGTTCATTGATGCCAGTCAGCATTGCGAAAAGGTGAAAAACCAAAACGTGTTGCGTGATGGTGATATTGAAAAAATCGTATCTACATACAGCAACCGCACTGATGAAGATAAATACAGCAAAAAAGCAAGTTTGCAATCCATTATTGAAAATGATTACAACTTAAACATACCAAGGTATGTGGATACGTTTGAAGCGGAAGACAGCATTGACATAAATGCCCTTGCAAATGAATTAAAAGCTATTGATGCAGCATTGAAAGAAACCGATACTAAAATTGCCAACTTTTGTAACGAATTAAATATTGACACCCCTTTTTAAAACTTAGCCATGGCAAAAAATAAGACCATAAATGTAGAAGGTACTGAAATTACCATTATCGCAAAAAATAATAATCAGGAATATATATCATTAACTGATATGGCTCGAAGCCAGTTGCAAGAGGTTGTAATTATAAAATGGCTGAGCTTAAAAAGCACCATTGAATACCTTGGCGAATGGGAGGCCCTTTACAATCCAAATTTTAATTATACCGAATTCGGTACAATTAAAAATGAAGCAGGCAGCAATAATTTTGTGCTTTCAGTAAAGCAATGGATTGAAAGTACTGCTGCAATAGGGCTTACTGCTACCGCAGGTAGATATGGAGGAACTTATGGACACAAAGACATTGCCTTTCATTTTGGAATGTGGATTAGTCCAAAGTTTCAATTGTTGTTAGTAAAAGAATTTCAACGCCTCAAAGATGATGAAAATGACCGGTTACAGCTTACCTGGAACCTTCAACGCACATTAGCCAAGGTAAATTACCGCATACATACCGATGCTATAAAGGAAAAATTAATACCAAAGGCATTACCCAAAGAGAAAATAAATTTTGTTTATGCCGATGAAGCTGATTTACTAAACATGGCTCTATTTGGTATCACAGCCCGACAGTGGCGTGATGCAAACCCAAATGCCCCTGGCAATGTTAGAGACGATGCCACCATTGAGCAGCTTGTAGTACTCTCTAACCTCGAAAGTATTAATGCAGTACTAATTCACCAGCATTTATTGCAGGCCGAAAGGCTATTGCAACTCAATACTATTGCTATTACCCAAATGAAATCGTTGCTTGGCAACCCAAACGTAAAATATTTAAAATAAATGGATAAGCAAATGAACATACC
>DYQV01000446.1 GCA_020719105.1 Rikenella microfusus | reverse complement strand
TATTTATCAATCAGGAAAATCAACGTAGTAACGCAGCCGGTCCCCAGGTTTAACTCGCGGTAATTGATTTTATCAAAAGTATCGTTTGCCGAATGATGCAGATCAAAATAACGCTGTGGGTCGGTAACGTAGGCCACCAAAGGAACTCCCGACTTTTTGAGTGGATAAATATCAACACCGCCACCACCTATTTTGATGTATTTTATTCCGTAAGGTTCGAGCAAAGGCTTAAATCCATTTAGTTTTTTAACGGTGTTGTCGGAGGCATCAATCGTGAAACCTTCGGGAGTAAAGGCGCCTTCGTCGATTTCGAGGGCAAGATATGGGTGTTTGCCGGATTGTCCCACAAAATCGGCGTAAGCGTTACCACCAGCCTGAAACATCTCTTCGTCCATATACAACACAACCCGGATGGTGCGGTTATTTTGGATGTTCAATTCTTTAAAAATCCTCAAAACATCACAACTCATCACACAACCTGCGCCATCGTCGTGAGCGCCGGGCGAATTAAACCATGAATCAATGTGCCCGCCAACAATGATGGCCTCGTCGGGCTTAACTTTTCCACGGATTTCGGCAACCAGATTATAAGTGGTGATTTCGGGCAAATCCCTTGATTGAACAAAAATCCTGATTTTTGTTTTTGGGCTTTCTTTTAATTCCTCGCTAAGCAGGTTTGCGGCAAGGGTGCTGATGGCCAATGCAGGAATCCTGACATCCTCCTGAAACCTTGATGAACCTGTGTGTGGGAAATCATCTAAACTGGTAGTAACAGACCTGACGATAGCTCCGGCGGCACCATATTTTGCAGCTTCGGCCGGGCCGTGAGCGCGCTGGTCAACCGCATCGCCATAAGCAGCAAAAGTGTTGATGAAGGTGTCTTTCATCGGGCGGTTAAAAAACACGATCTTACCCGAAATTTTTTCTGTTCCCAATTTTTCTAAATCTTCCAATCCCTGAACTTCGATAACTTCGGCAACTATCCCAGATAGCGGCGTGGAAAGAGAGGTTCCCAGAGCATCGGAAGCTAAAGGAATTTCCCGGGATTTCTTTTTTAAAATGCTCGCCGACGAAGAATCACAAGCCCAGGCGTGGGTTTTGAATTCCTGCAGATAAACTGTGTCGGCGCCTAAATCTTTAAAATATTTTTCGAGAAATTTGAGTGCAAAAATGGATTCTTCTGAACCTACCAGCCTTCCGGGAGCAATGTTGGTAAGGATTTCAAGATTTTGATAAGCAACCCGGTTAGTGAGCGCATTATCAAAAATTTGTTTTATAAAAACCGAATCCGGATTTTGAGCAAACCCATTCAAAAACAAGCTAAGAAAGGCAAGTAACGCAAGTGATTTTTTCATCATAAAAATTAAATAAGGCCGTAAAAGTAGGGTTTTCTTTTAAAAACAGCATTTACAGGGTGGGTTAGATGGACAAATCATTGATATGAAAAGCTGATATTTTAATCGAACACCGTTTTGTATGAAGTTGAACAACAACTTGCCGAAAACAGAAATCATGGTTTATTACAAGAAAATCTTGTACAAAAATCATGGAATTTTATAATACTTTCGGTTTTTTTAGATATTACTTTTGATGGGTTTGATTTATCGAAAATTGAATTAATTATTTAACTAAAAAAAATGGAGGTAAAAATGTTCTCAAAATCTACAAACAAACTATCAGTAGTCATTTCATTTCTATTGATTATGTTTATTCTGCCGCTAAACATTGCAGCACAGGAAATCATCGAAATTCAGGTTTCGCCTCATGTATTAAATCTTTAGAACCAAGGGGAAGTTGTAACAATTCACACTGATATTTCTTACGGATCGGTGCTGGCCTCATCGGTTTCGCTGAATGGTGTAACCATTAATAGCTGGAAAGCCGACGACCAGGGAAATTTTGTTGCAAAATTTCTGATGTCAGCCATTAAAAATCTGCCATTAAACATTGGAGGCTATAACACTATGACGCTCACAGGAAATTTAGTGAGTGGCGGAACTTTTACAGGATCAGAGGAAATCCTTGTGGTTAATGTTATTCCCGCCGGCAAAAAATGAGCCTGCCGTTTTAAAACTACCGACATGATTAAAGTTGGCCTTGAAATTCTAATTCTTTAAACGTTCGGTTGGTTCAAATTGTCAGTTAAATCCGGTTGTTGTTTTAGTACAATAACCGGATTTTTAATTCCTTAATTTCAGAATTCCTGACCCCATTATTGTTTTTCAGTGACTTACAAAAACTATCCTATAAATTGAATCGTCGTAAAATAAGGGAATAAGGTTTTGAAACCCGTGGGAACTTTCTTTTCTACTAAGGTTAAAAACCTTATTTTCATGCTCTTAACCTTAGTACAAGAGTTTCTAATGTCCATTTCAACCTTATTACCTTATTAACAAATTTTGTTTGAGCGACTCTTTGGTCAGGAAGTCTGAATTTTGATGTTCTTGATTTTTAGTAGATGTCCAGGATAAAAAAACCTAACAGAACTTAGAGGACTGTTAGGTTTTTATTTTTGAAAT
>DYQV01000445.1 GCA_020719105.1 Rikenella microfusus | reverse complement strand
TAGTTTGATGTTTTTTTTAGCTTAATAATTCGTCGGTTTCGATGGCAGAAACAATTTTGTAAACCTTGTCCATCCTGCGCACGATGTCATTTACGGGAATCGAGCAGTTCGATCCTTTTTCGGCTTTCGAAACCGGCTCGAGTTCCAGCCTGATTTCGGAAACGGTAGCTTCGTAAACCCCGGTGGTTGGCCCGTGAATCTGGATGTCATCGCCGATATTTAAATCCTGGGCTTCGAGTTTTATTTCGGCAACACCAAGCTTAGTAAAATAGTTGGTGACCACGCCGGCGTAAACTTTCTTTTTGCTGGCAAGCGAGCCATAATTTTCGGTCCATTCGCCAAGTTTTTTACCCAGATAATAGCCATCCCAAAATCCCCGGTTGTAAACACTTTTCAGCCTTTCTTCCCAGATGGCGATATTTGCGGGGGTATAATTTCCTTCACAAACGGCGTTGGCAGCTTCACGGTAACATTGGCTCACCACTTTTACATAATCTGCCGACCTGCCGCGGCCTTCGATTTTTAATACTTTTACCCCTGCGCTTAAAATTTTATCCAAAAAACCAATCGTTTTCAGGTCCTTGGGCGACATGATGTATTCGTTGTCAATTTCGAGTTCGTGTTCGCCTTCGAGGTCGGTAACTTTGTAGCCACGCCGACACAATTGCAGACAGGCGCCGCGGTTTGCCGAATGGTTCATATTATCCAAACTCAAATAACATTTGCCCGAAACAGCCATGCAAAGCGCGCCATGTGCAAAAATCTCGATCTGGATCAACTTCCCGGAAGGCCCTTTGATTTGTCGTTCTTCGATCTGACGAGTGAT
The DNA here is from genome assembly GCA_020719105.1 of Rikenella microfusus. Taxonomy (GTDB): domain Bacteria; phylum Bacteroidota; class Bacteroidia; order Bacteroidales; family SZUA-534; genus GWE2-40-63. The sequence goes on along the minus strand of DYQV01000445.1, from coordinate 1,699 downwards.
GTCGGAAACCTGCACCAGGCTCAATTCGCGTGCTGTAACCATCACATCGGCAAAGAGCGACCAAAACTGGACCGCCTCGATGTTGGTGATGTTGGTCTGTGTTGACATGTGCACTTCAACATTTTGGGAGCGGGCATACTGGATCACCGAAATATCGGAGGCGATAATGGCCGTAATTTCGTTTTGCTTTGCGGCATTAATGATTTCTTTGACCTCATCAATTTCCTTGTCGAAAATAACGGTGTTGAGCGTGATGTAGGAGCGGATGTTGTTTTGGTGGCAGATTTTGGAGATTTCTGCCAGGTCGTCAAGAGTAAAATTTTTGGATGAGCGGGATCGCATGTTTAGCTTACCGATGCCGAAATAAACAGCATTAGCCCCACCTTGGATAGCTGCTATCAACGATTCGTAAGAACCCACAGGAGCCATTATTTCGATTTCTTTTGCTGTCATTTTAAACCCATAAATTGATGGGTAAAAATACACCATATTCTTTAACAGCATCTTAAAAATCAGAAAATGGCTAAACATCAGGACAGGACTTCGTGTTACAAAGGTTTCACCTTTTGCAATAGGTAAAACCTTTCATCAGCAACCCAAATTTTGAAACCCTCGAATTCGTTACCTTTAAAACGCAAGCCTGTTACAACTCAACAACATTGCCATTAGCCAAATGAAAAGCCTGGTACAAAACAGCAGCCTTAAAAAGTTGAAATAACCGGTCAATAAACAGATTCCAATCCTCAATCTCCATTTTGCAATGGTCATTGTAAATCCTTTTTTTACAGCAATTAGGTGAGTTTATCCAAAGTAAAAAAATCCTTTTCTGGGACTTGTTAAGAAGTGCTATTTGGGGGGGACGAAACATCTTTTTGAAGAAAATCCCAAAAAACAAAACACAGAACCCAAATAAAAAATTTGAGCAACTTAGTTAAAACGGGAAATCCGGTTAACGTGGAAGATTTATTTATTTTCATCTGAAATAATAGGGACTATTTTGTTCTTTTGCCCTCCTGTAATTTGATACTTTTGCACATCACGAAAAATCAGTAAATGATGACCCTCGAACAATACATCAGCAGCATTAACAGCAGGTTCCGTCTTGGCAATGCAACGGAACACACCTTCCGCGGCGACCTGCAACAACTCATCGAAGCCCTGGTGCCGCAGTTTCGTGCAACCAACGAACCCAAAAGGCAGGCATGTGGCGCACCTGATTACATAATCACCAAAAAGGAAATTCCAATTGGATACATCGAAGCTAAAGACATTGGTGATAATGACCTTGATGGCAACCGTAAAAATGGTAACAAGGAGCAGTTCGACCGCTACAAAAGCTCGCTGGAAAATATCATTTTTACCGATTATCTCGATTTCCACTGGTATAAAGAGGCTGTTTTGGTAATGAAGGTTTCGGTTGGCCGGATTGAAGGGAACAAAATAATTTCTTTGCGCGAAAACTTCCAATCTTTTGAACTGCTGTTGAAGGAGTTTTGCAGCTACACCGGGCAAACCATCAAAAGCCCCCGGAAGCTGGCCGAAATGATGGCCGGCAAAGCCCGGATGCTTGCCAATGTTATCGAAAAAGCACTAAACAGCGACGACGACAACCAGGAAAACAGTTCGCTCAAAGACCAGTTTGTTGCTTTCAGGCAAATCCTGATACATGATATTCACACCAAAGGTTTTGCCGATGTTT
>DYQV01000444.1 GCA_020719105.1 Rikenella microfusus | reverse complement strand
GTTTTTCACAAATTGAGTGAAACGAAAATTTGTGGAAACTTACAATTGTTCAGTCGATTGAGCAGATTTGTGGTAGCAAATCGCTCAATTTGGGTAGTAATAAAGATTTTTAATATCTTTCCACAATGATATTAAACCTACTAAAAGAGAATATTGCTAAAGGCAAAAAAACCTTTGCTTTGCTTATCGATCCCGATAAACATACTGAAAATTCCATTACTAAACTGATAGCTAAAGCCAATTGCACTCCCGGTCCCGACTTAATTTTAGTTGGCGGAAGCATTGTTTTTAATGGCATCGACCAAACCATTCAATTAATAAAAAAACTTACTACAAAACCTGTTATACTATTTCCTGGGAATGCCGTACAATTTTCACCTTATGCCGATGGAATATTATTTCTGTCGTTAATTTCAGGACGAAATGCGGAATTCTTAATTGGAAATCATGTATTGTCTGGAATAAAAATTAAGAAGTCGGGCATTGAAGTCATACCTACCGGATATATATTAATTAATTCCGGTATGGATACTTCAGTTTCCTACATGAGCAATACATCGCCCATTCCCTATTCTAAAAACGATATTGCCAAGGCTACGGCAATTGCCGGCGAACTGTTGGGATTAAAACTAATTTACCTTGAAGCTGGCAGTGGCGCTTTAAAACCTGTTTCAGATTCAATGATTCAAGAAGTTAAATCCAATCTATCGGTTCCTTTAGTTGTTGGCGGTGGCATTAAAACCGTTGACCAACTGCGAAAAATATTGCAAGCCGGTGCTGATATGGTTGTTGTTGGAACAGTTGCTGAGCAGAATGATAAAATAATTGCAGATTTTACTACCGTATTTGCTGAATTCGGAGCCAATAAAGAGCGTTAAAAACGAATTTTCACCTTGCCTATTATTCCAAACTAGCTTCTATATCAATCTTTTCCCGCCAAACAATTATTTTTCAAGCTCCCATATTACATTGCCCGTGCATCCATTTGGAAAGGGAATGTTCAGAAAATTTGCTATAGAAGGCGCAATGTCTTGCATATAAACGGTTCGGGAAATCCGCTCCCGTTTTATTTTCCATCCAAACCAAATCAACGGAACATGCACATCGTAGTTGTTTGCTGAATTTGCTGTAGAAAGATATTCCCCTTTTTCAATCCATCCGGGCTCAAGATTCAACATTACATCTCCCGATCTTTTTTGGTTGAATGAATTTTGCATGGTAGAAAATACCCCGGTAGTAAATTGAGTTTTTTCAAATGTAGTTGCAGTAACAGCATTGGCTACACCCGTAAACTGGATCATAAATTGAGCCACTTCATTTTGCAAATCATTAATTTTTAAATTAGCATCTTCAATCAATTGATGATTTAAATAGATTTGTTTGTTGTTATATTCTGTAACCCATTTTCCTTTATCATGCAGTGCATTAAGGTATGTACCCAATAACATCAATGCTCTTTCGGAATTGAACATACCAGATGGTACCCGCAGGTTAATTAAATCTTCAGGATTATAGGATGTTCCATGGTCGGCAGTTAAATATATCATTACATTATGTTTTCCGAATTGTTCTTCAATAAACTGCAATAAATGCTCTAAGTCGGCATCAAGTCGTATATACATATCTTCCAGTTCTACTGAATTGGGTCCACAGGCTTCACTTAATTTGGAGGTTGGAGAAAAACCAATGCTCAAATAATCGGTAAAATCATCGACACCTAACTCCTCGGCGACAATGGCTGAAAGTGCAAAATCTTTGGTAAGCAAATTACCGTAAGGATTTGCTTTAAGTAAGCCAAATTGGGCCTCCTTCTTAATAAATGAAGATACTTTTTTTGCAAACTTGTTATCGGCTGTAAATCCCATTGAACCTGATATTCCCTTATTTGAACCATTCCTGTATTTTTCCTCTGATAATAAGGGTAACCATTCCCTGGTTAAATATAGATCAGAGATTTTTTTTTGGTTAAATTCATCTACCCACCCAGGTAACGAATCAAAGTAATACGTACTTGAAACCCATTTCCCTGAGGTGTCATCGAACCAATACGAAGCATTTGCTAAATGACCACCTGCCAGAACCGCTGTCTCTGGATTTAGAGAAATACTTATTACTTTTGATCGGGAATTATTGAAGAGTTTTAATTCATCAGAAAAGGTAGTAGTTAATAAGTTTTTGGGCGAATATGGATAAATATCGGTTGCAGCACCCAGTGTTTTTTGTTTCTCATCAAAAACTGAAAACGTATTGTTGTTTTGAAGCCGCTGATACCAACGATCGGATACTATTCCATGTATGACTGGCTCACAGCCGGCAGCAATGGTAGCCATGCCAGGCGAAGTCTGCGTTAACAGGTAATTGTAATTGGCATTTTTACAAAACGAACCCTCCTCAATCAATTTCTTGAAACCACCTTCACCAAAATTATCCCAAAATCGATACAAATAATCGTACCGCATACCTTCAACCACAATGCCAACTATTAGTTTGGGAGCATCGGGTGGAATTTCTTTGCGTTTTTGGGCA
>DYQV01000443.1 GCA_020719105.1 Rikenella microfusus | reverse complement strand
AGTTCGGATAAGATTCTGAAGCTGATTTCAGAAAAACCGGAAATAACAATCAATGAATTAGATATGGCCATGGAGATGACTACTCGAGGCATTGAAAAGCAAATAGCAAAATTAAAAAGCGATCAGCGGATAGAACGCATCGGAGGAAAAAAAGATGGGAATTGGATAGTGAAAGAATGTTTTCAAAATAAGATTAAAGTATTACTTTTAGCAACTGAAATAAAATAGAAATATGAAATTGCCATAACATGATGAAACCGGCATTTGTGCTCGATGGACGCAATATCCTCGATAAACAAAAGTTGGAAGGAATAGGGTTTAGGTATTTTGGGTTGGGGAAGTAAATTATTGTAAGGTATCAACCAATTAATCGGTAAAAATATTATGAACGGTAAGGATATTAGATGGAAACAACGGTTCGTAAACTTTGAGAAAACGTTTAAACTTTTAGAACGGACCATTGCAATCAGGGATTTATCGGAAGCTGAAAAAGGAGGGTTAATACAGTTTTATGAAGTGTGTTTTGAATTAGCCTGGAAAACCATGAAAGATTACCTTGAAAATGAAGGTTTTGAAGTTAAAAGCCCTCGTGAAGTAATAAAACAAGCTTTTCAAATAGGTTTAATTGAAGAAGGGGAACTTTGGCTGGCTGCTTTAGAAGATAGAAATCAGACATCACATGTTTACGATGAGAATATTGTAAATCAAATTGTTGGAAAAATACTGGGAACCAATTTTATGTTGCTAAGGAAATTATACCTTTTTTTTAAAATGGCCCATGAACAATAATTTTGGCATCACCGAAAAAAGCTGGTTGCTTATGATGGAGGCCATAAACGGTTTTCATGAAATAGAAAAAGTGCTGCTATTTGGCTCACGCGCAATGGGTAATTATAAACCTGGATCTGATATTGATTTAGCAATTTTCGGCGAAAAAATCAATTTTGAAACGGTAAGCCGTTTACATGGGAAATTAAACGAACAGTTGCCAATTCCTTATTTTGTTGATGTGGTAAACTATAATGCAATTGAATTGGAAGGGTTGAAGCAGCATATTTTGGAAGAAGGAAAAGTGATTTTTAGAAGAAATAAATATAAAAATGTATTTTGATGAAACCAGCGTTTGTATTCGATGGACGGAATATTTTGGATAAACAGATGTTAGAGAAAATAGGTTTTCACTATCATGGTATTGGTAGATAACAGCATTTTATAGTTGTAAATTAATTTGAAAAACATTTTTTAAAGTAAATTCGTGCCCATTCGTGGCTAAAAAAAGAAACATGAGTAAAAAAGTTGCATTAATAACAGGAATTACCGGACAGGATGGAGCCTATTTAGCGGAATATTTGCTAAAAAAAGGATATAGGGTACATGGATTAAAAAGACGCTCATCCTTATTTAATACAGATAGGATTGATCACTTATATCAGGATCCACACGTGGAAAACCGTAATTTGATGCTTCACTATGGTGATTTAACTGACTCCATGAACATTACACGAATTATTCAGGAAACCCAGCCTGATGAGATATATAATCTGGCTGCAATGAGTCATGTTAAGGTGAGTTTTGATAGTCCGGAGTACGTTGCAAACGCCGATGGAATTGGAACATTGCGTATTCTTGAGGCAATCCGTTTATTGGGAATGATTGAAAAAACCCGAATTTATCAGGCATCCACTTCCGAATTATATGGATTGGTTCAAGAGGTTCCTCAATCAGAAAAGACCCCTTTTTATCCGCGCTCTCCTTATGCAGTAGCAAAAATGTATGCCTATTGGATAACAGTAAATTATCGTGAAGCCTATAAAATGCATGCCAGCAATGGTATTTTATTCAACCATGAATCTCCTATAAGAGGAGAGACTTTTGTTACACGCAAAGTAACCCGCGCCCTATCGCGCATTGCATTGGGCATGCAGGATAAGGTTTTTATGGGTAATTTGTCCTCACGACGCGACTGGGGTCATGCCAAGGATTATATTAAAGCCATGTACCTAATTCTCCAGCAAGATCAACCCGATGATTACGTCATTGCAACAGGAATAACCACAACCATACGGGATTTTATTATTAAGGCTGGTGTTGAAGCGGGGTTAGAAATTAAGTTTGAAGGAGATGGGGCTAATGAAAAGGGATTTTTGGCTTCAGTAGATGAATCTATGTTTAAAATTAAAGTGGGAGAGGAATATTTAGAGAATATCAAAAGACGCATTGCAAAAAGAGAAGTTATAGTGGCTGTTGATCCTCAGTACTTTAGACCAACCGAGGTGGACCTGTTGATTGGCGATCCAACCAAATCGAATACCAAATTGGGATGGAAACCTGAGTATGACCTTAATGGATTGATTAAAGACATGATGCAGTCGGACATAAAACTAATGCAAAAAGATGCCTATTTAAAGAAGGGCGGATTTCAAACCATGAACTATTTTGAGTAAAATAAATATTGTCCACGAATTTTAAAAAAGAGTTAGCCACTAATTTTCACGAATTAGCACCAATAGTAAATTTTTATATGAA
>DYQV01000056.1 GCA_020719105.1 Rikenella microfusus | reverse complement strand
CATCGCACATTCACACCTTTCGCTGTGCTCAGGTATGAATAAAGCGGGTTAAGACGTTTAGTTTTTATCTCACTTCTCATATCTCAAATTCTATTTATCTATTATATTTGCCAACCTGAAAATGTATAATCTAACTATACCATGAATTTTATTGAAGAATTGAAATGGCGGGGAATGTTGCATGATGTGATGCCCGGAACCGATGAACAACTGAAAAAAGAGATGACTTTGGCTTATGTGGGTTTCGATCCAACGGCAGATTCGTTGCATATTGGCAGCCTTGCTCCCATTATATTATTGAAAAGGTTCCAGTTGTCCGGCCATAAACCCATTGCATTGGTGGGTGGAGCTACCGGTATGATTGGCGACCCATCGGGCAAATCGCAGGAGCGGAACCTACTGAATGAAGAAACGCTGCAAAAAAACCTGGATGGTATAAAAAAACAATTGAGCAAATTCATCGATTTTGAATCGGATGCCCCTAATAAAGCCTTGATGGTGAATAACTATGACTGGATGAAGGAACAAACTTTTCTTTCGTTTATCCGCGATATAGGCAAACACATTACCGTAAATTACATGATGGCCAAAGATTCGGTTAAAAAAAGGTTGAGCTCCGATTCCAATAGCGGCATGTCGTTTACTGAATTTACTTACCAGTTGGTTCAAGGCTACGATTTTTATTGGCTATATGCAAATATGGGCTGCAAACTACAAATGGGAGGTAGCGATCAGTGGGGAAACATTACCACCGGAACCGAACTTATCCGTCGTAAAACAGGCGGCGAGGCGTTTGCCTTAACCATTCCACTCATTACCAAATCTGACGGTGGAAAATTCGGAAAAACCGAATCGGGCAATGTTTGGCTCGACCCCGATAAAACATCGCCATATAGCTTTTACCAGTTCTGGCTCAACACCAGCGATGAGGACGCAGAAAAATTCATAAAAATTTTCACCTTTTTAGATAAAGCAACTATTGAAAGCATGATTACCAAACACCGCGAAGCACCTCATTTGCGTGAATTGCAGCGGACATTGGCCCATGAAGTTACGGTGATGGTTCATTCCCAAGCCGATTACGATGCTGCAGTAGATGCTTCAGAAATCCTTTTTGGAAAAGCAACCAGCGAGGCCCTCACAAAAATTGACGAGCGGACTTTTTTAGCGGTTTTTGAAGGAGTGCCCACTTTCGACATCCTGAAAAGCGGACTGGCAACCGGAGTTTCTATTATTGACTTGTTGACCGATTTAGCACCCGTTTTTCCCTCAAAAGGTGAATTGCGCCGATTATTGAGCGGTGGCGGGGTCAGCATCAATAAAGATAAAATTGAAAGTGCCGACTTAAAAGTTACTTCCGAAATGTTGATTAACGGTAAATACTTACTCATTCAAAAAGGTAAAAAGAATTACTTTTTGATAACGGCAAAATAGAGTCGGAAATAATTTGAAGTCGAGATTGAAACGACATATTAAATTGAGTAATTTTGCCATACAAAAAATGAAATCATGAAAAAAATGGATTTAACTATAATAGTTGAAAAAGGGGAGAATGGTTATTATGTAGGCCAAATACAAGAATACCCTGCCGCCCTTTCGCAAGGCAAAACCATAGATGAATTAAAGGAAAATTTGAAAGATGCGTTAAAACTTATTTTAGACTTTCAAAAAGAACAGCTTGATAAAGACTATTCGAAAAGAAAAACAATAAAACGTAGGCTGCTTTTTGCCCGATGAAGAAAAAAGATTTAGAAAAGCATTTGAAAATCAACGGATGCATTTTGGCTCGCGATGGTGGAAATCATTCAATCTGGATAAATCATATAAGCGGAAATCATAGTGCTGTGCCAAGACATAACGAAATTGATAATAGGTTGTGCAAGAATATCTGCAAACAGTTAGCGATTGAATTTCCTAATAAATTCTAGAATTTAAAAATCCACACCACCCAAGATTTGGATTTTTTTTTACCCAATATGCCAACAAATTACCATATAGAAACTTTTATAAACTCTTTACTGAAGAAATTTCCCACGGAACACTCCACTCCTTTGGCTCATCAATTAATGATGCCACAAGGCCGGATAATGGTTCCCGACCATTCCAATCCTCCTCTTAAAAGCGCCGTGCTGCTGTTGTTGTACCCAAAAGGAAATCAATTGCATTTTCCCATCATTCGGCGACCGGTTTACAACGGAATGCATAGCGGCCAAATGGCTCTGCCCGGCGGAAAACAGGAAGAACTGGATGCATCGCTGGAACAAACCGCTGTACGTGAAGCTTGCGAGGAAATTGGTATTTGTAGTTCCAATATTCAGATATTAGGACATTTATCGGAACTTTACATAGCGGTGACCCACATTCACGTGCTTCCGGTAGTTGCCTTTGCGCAACAGGAACCTTCTTTTATTTTAGATTCTCACGAAGTGGATGAATTATTTACCATACCCATAACCGATCTTTTCAATCCTGAAATAAAAAAACGGGAGCTTTGGAATTTGCGCGGACAAGAGGTAGAAGTGCCATTTTACCATTTAGCCAATCATAAAGTTTGGGGTGCCACCGCCATGATATTAAGCGAATTTGAAAGCATAGCAAAAGGTTTATTGTAATTACAAAGCAATCATTTCATCTTACCAGAATTCCATTTGCAAGAAATAAAGACAGAATTCTAAAATCAGAATAACCCATCCTTTTCACCAGATTCTTTTCCTATATACGATTATACTTTGCAAAATTGACTTTCCTTTATTTCGTTGCTTTTCACTATCATTGAAATAAAAAATGCCGGAAATTAGTTCTTTTTATGGATTGATAATCTTGATGAACGTTAAAGACCATGCGCCACCTCACTTTCACGTCTGGTATGGTGATTACAAAGCAATTGTTACTATAAAAGACGGGATTGTATGCCTCAAAGAGCACTTAAAATGATCTTTGATTGGTTGGAAATGCATAAAACTGAATTGCTGGAAGATTGGGATTTAGCCCAAAAAGGGGAGCCTTTGCGGAAAATCGAACCATTAAATTAAGTTAAAATGTTCTTAGAAGTGATAAAAGCAAAATATTTGGGAGATTATCGGTTGCTCTTAGAATTCAATGATGGGGTAACCAAAGAGGTCGATCTTCAGAACAAATTGGATGGAGTTGTTTTTGAACCATTAAAAGACAAAAAATATTTCCAGACATTTTCCATCAAATTCAATACTATTGAATGGAACAACGGTGCTGATTTTGCCCCGGAATATTTGTATGAAATAGGTAAATAGGTAAAATTCATCTATCCTTTTGACTAGAAAAATCGACAGGACTTTACCTCTGAGTTCATTTTTTTCGGTTAATATTATTGAACCAGCATCTGATAAATCTGATAACGATTCAAAACATCCTCTACGTATTCACACGCATCTTCACCACGGCAATAGCCATATTTTACCAGCTCATGGTTAAAGTAGTTGGGATCCGATTTATTTACAAGGAACGTATCTACCTGTCCTTCCCAGATATTTGGATTTTTTCCGTAAGCCAATGCTAAGCGGCGCGCATCCTGCACATGTCCTAATCCGACATTATAAGCGGCTAAAACAAATTTAACCCGTTGATCAGAATCGGGAATCGAGTCAATCAATTGCTTATCAATCCAATCAATGAATTTAACCCCAGCCCGAATGTTCAATTCGGGAGAGGAAGCTTCTGAAGCTCCAAAACGGTTAGCTGTTTGCGGCATTAGTTGCATTAAACCATAAGCACCAGCCCACGATTTCAGTTTAGGGTTAAACCTTGATTCCTGATAAATTACTGAGGCTAATAAACGCCAGTCCCAATTAATTTGTGCACTGTACTTATGAATATAAGAGTCGTATTCCGAAATTTTACCTCCATTTACCGACAAGTATGGGCTGAGGGTGCGGCTTCGGGCTTTACTGTCCTTATAATATTTGTTATAAATTACAGCGTGCAAATCGGAATCTTTCATATCTAAAATCCAGCTATTTACTTTATCCAATAAAATGGGAGAGTTCTTATTTACAGCCCAAGCCTGATTCTGAGGAAACGATATGGCGGTCTTTATATCAATGTTTGGATAATAAGTTTGGTTCAATAAAGCCACGTTTTCATCGGCAACGGTATATTCTATCTCACCCTTGGCTACTTTATAAATTATCCTTTCTACTTCAAAAACATCATCTTCCACAATGTTTATGGTATCGCCAATTTCATCCGATAAGTTGTTCAACCGCTGCAAAAAAGCGGAATTTTTCATCACATGAATGGTCTTTCCTGCCAAATCAAGCTGGTTCCTTAACACCAGGTTGTCAATAGTATATTCGGCCATTACCTGCCAATTTTCCGGTTTGCGTTGCACCAGCACCTGCCGGGTTTGCCCAATAGGTTCTGTAAAAGCAATCTCTTTTTGCCTTTCTTTGGTAACATTCAAATTAATGGCCAACAGGTCACATTCATTGTTCTGAAGCAGTTTAAACGCCTTTTCCAAATCATTCTCAACTACTATTTCTAGATCCAGGTTTAAATGGCCGGCTAACTGATGCAACAGTTCATACTGGTAACCCATAGGGGTACCTTTATAAATAAAATAGCTCGATGAATTGTAGTCGGTAACGGCAACTAATTTACCTTTTGATTGTATCTCGGGAAGATCGTAACCCGTTTTTTGTAGATTCTGTTTGTTTCTACAAGAGTTCTGGCCTATGAGTATAAGCCCAATGACTAATATATATCTTGTTAAAATTATTCTTCTTTTCATTCAATGTATTTAACGTTAATACTAAGTATTATCCCATTCAGCATTTATAATTATCAGATTGATTGTGGGTTAATACAATTCTCGGCACAAAACTACAAATACTTTTCCAATGGTATTCAATAACCAGTTTTGTCATAAACGATATTACAAACAATTTGTTTCTTGGGTTTTGAATGCCTTGTTGAAAACTTCCATGCCAATTCTGTTGATAACCTTTATTCAAGTGCCTTTAGCTTTTAGTTTTTCGCAAATGGGTTGTTGTTAATAACTTATGCAAAGGATTGCTTAGTTTTTGTAATTTTTTTATGCTGATAGTTGGAAAATTGCCGAAATGGCAGTAAGAATTGTTAAAATCTCTCAACCCTCAGCTATTCATAATAGCTTCCAATTATGGATCGCCGGGTTCCGGGCTGGAGTCAGGTTCTATGGAAAGCGCAGTGCCTGCTTCGCTAATATTTTTCCTCGCAGCAGGCGCTGCGAGTTCCAACCATAAAAAAAGCTCCACACCGCTGTCGATATGGAGCCCCATCTTTAAATTCTCAATTGTTATTTCAATACCTTCAACTCTTTCCCTACCTTAGTAAAGGCCGCAATGGCTTTATCCAAATGTTCTTTTTGGTGGGCAGCCGAAAGTTGAACCCTGATGCGGGCCTGTCCTTTGGGAACCACCGGAAAATAGAAACCAATTACGTAAATTCCCTCTTTCAGCAACCGGGAAGCAAAATCCTGCGCCAATTTGGCATCGTAAAGCATTACCGCACAAATGGCCGATTGGGTGGGTTTAATATCGAAACCGGCTTTGAGCATGTGTTTCATGAAATAGTCGGTATTGGCGTGTAGTTTATCCTGAAGTTCATTGGTTTGGCTCATCATATCCACCATTTTCACTCCGGCTGCAGCCACCAAAGGAGGAATGGAATTCGAAAACAAATAGGGCCGCGACCGTTGACGGAGCATGTCAATAATTTCCCTTTTCCCGGTAGTAAATCCTCCGATGGCGCCACCAAAAGCCTTTCCTAATGTTCCCGTAATAATTTCTGCTTTTCCTCGCACATTGAATAACTCAGTTACTCCACGACCGGTTTTTCCCACTACCCCGGCTGAGTGCGATTCATCAATCATCACCATGGCGTTGTATTTTTCGGCCAGTTTAATAATCTCATCCATGGGGGGAACATTGCCATCCATGCTGAAAACCCCATCGGTAACAATGATGCGGAACCGCTGTGCCTGTGACAATTTTAGTTGCTCTTCCAAATCATCCATATCGGCATTTTGGTAACGGTACCTCACGGCTTTGCACAACCGAACTCCATCAATAATGGATGCATGATTCAAGGCATCGGAAATAATGGCATCATCCTGACCAAACAAGGGTTCAAATACGCCACCATTGGCATCAAAGGCAGCGGCGTACAAAATGGTATCTTCGGTACCGAAGAATTCAGCAATTTTTTTCTCCAGCAATTTATGGATATCGGTGGTGCCACAAATAAACCGTACCGATGACATCCCGTATCCATGGGTATCGAGGGCCTTTTTTGCAGCATTAACCAACTCAGGATTGTTCGATAGACCTAAATAATTATTGGCACAAAAATTCAATACTTTTTGTCCGGTACTGATTTCAATTTCTGCTCCCTGTGGCGAAACCAGTATGCGCTCGTTTTTATACAATCCTGCATCGGCAATATCAGCCAGCTCTTTGCGTAAATATTCTTGAAATTTTTGATACATAATTGCGATTTTGAATGATTTGATTGACCACAAAATTAAGCTATTCAAAAGAATTGTTCATTACAATAGGTATGATTTGAAGCATAAATAATAATGGTTTATTGACATATCTAGTTGTTGGGTTTACTCTATTTTTGTAGTCAGTTTAGAAACATATTACAGACCTTATTTTTAAACCGAATAAAAAAACATAGTATATGAATACAATGAAAGCCCTAGTGAAGGCGAAAGCTGAAAAAGGAATATGGATGCAGGAAGTACCCATTCCAGAAGTAGGACCCAATGACGTGCTGATAAAAGTTTCCAAATCGGCTATCTGTGGTACCGATTTGCACATCTATAAATGGGATGAATGGTCACAAAAAACCATTCCCATAGGTTTGACTATTGGCCACGAATATGTGGGACATGTAGCCAAAGTGGGAAGTGAAGTTAGTGAATTCAAAGAAGGGGATCGGGTTACCGGAGAAGGACATATTGCTTGTGGACATTGTCGGAATTGCCGACGTGGCCGTCAGCATATCTGCGAAACCACCATTGGCATTGGCGTAAATATAAACGGCTCTTTTGCTGAATATGTAAAAGTTCCTTCGAGTAATGTGATGCGGATCAATGCTAAAATCCCCGATGAAATACTGGCCATTATGGACCCGTTTGGAAATGCCACCCATACGGCACTTTCGTTTCCCATGATTGGCGAAGATGTGTTGGTAACCGGTGCCGGGTTAATTGGTAGCATGGCTGTGGCCGTAGCCCGCTTTGCAGGAGCCCGTTATGTGGTGGCCACCGAAACAAGTCCTTATCGGGCCGAACTGGCCAAAAAAATGGGTGCTACCCGGGTGGTGAACCCTTTAAAAGAAAACCTTCGCGATGCCATGAATGACATAGGCATCATCGGTTTCGATATTGGTTTGGAATGTTCCGGCTCACCAATAGCTTTCAACCAATTGGTGGAACACATGTACAATTCCGGGAAAATATCTTTACTGGGAATCCTACCCTCTTCCACCCAGGTTGACTGGAACCGAATTATTTTTAAAGGACTTACCCTAAAAGGAATTTATGGCCGCGAAATGTACGAAACCTGGTACCAAATGGAACAAATGCTCATGTCGGGGCTCGATATATCCTCCATCATTACGCACCGCTATTCCATTGATGATTTCCAAAAAGGATTTGATGTAATGGAACAAGGAAACTGTGGCAAAGTAATCTTGAGTTGGTAATCGAGGAATATGCATAAAAAAGAAGCTGTCGAAAAAGTTTTAAAAAGATTAACCGCAAAGGTCGCTAAGTTTTTCGATAAGTGCGCAAAGAATTAGTTATCTGCATCTTAATCTTGGCGTTCTTTGCTTATTCTTTGTGTACTTTGCGGTTAAATCTTCTTTTTAGATAGCTCTTTTTCTATATTGAGCCATTCTCCTATTCAATAACTTTGGCCATTAAATATTCCCGGTTAAGGGTAGCAATGTTGGCAATGGAAATACCTTTTGGGCATTCCACTTCGCAAGCCCCGGTGTTAGAGCAGTTACCAAAACCCAGTTCGTCCATTTTTGAAACCATGGCACGGGCCCTTCGGGCAGCTTCCACTTTACCTTGTGGCAAGCGGGCTAAGTGCGAAACTTTAGCCGACACAAAAAGCATGGCCGATGAATTTTTACAGGTAGCAACACAAGCACCACAGCCAATGCAGGATGCCGCATCCATAGCCGCTTCAGCATCGTCGTAACCAATGGGAATGGCATTGCCATCGGGCACTCCACCGGTATTTACCGATACAAAACCTCCGGCATGCAATATTTTCTCAAATGCCGACCGATCCACCATTAAATCCTTAACCACCGGAAAAGTTCCGGCACGGAAAGGTTCCACCACAATGGTTTCACCGTCTATAAACTTCCGCATGTGTAGCTGACAGGTTGTAATGCCATCGTCAGGGCCATGGGCACGGCCGTTTATAAACAAACTGCAAGTACCACAAATCCCTTCGCGGCAGTCGTGATCAAAAACAATCGGTTCTTTACCGCTTTCAATCAATTGGAAATTCAAAATATCCATCATTTCCAAAAAAGAGGTGTCGGTAGATATATTGGCAACAGGATAGGTTTCAAACCGTCCTTTGGAGGTGCTGTTTTTTTGCCTCCATACCTTAACTTTTATTTCTTTTAGAATTTTTTCAGACATTGTGGTATGTTTTTATGTTTTTAACAAAAAATGTAGATATGAGATTTGAGACACAAGACATGAGACAAAAGAAAAACCAATTTCATCTCTTCGATTTAGATTCTCTAAAACTATAAATTATCTTCTGAACTTCATGAAGAGCCTTTTCTATTATAGCAAAATCTTGTTCTGAAATCATCTCAACATCGAAACAAAGAATTAAATGCGATTCCAATTCAAATGCACTTCCATTAGCTATATCAAGAAATCGGCACAAATCTGCATCCGTATTCCTTCCACATCCTTCTGCAATGTTGGCGCAAATGGATGCAGCACTCCTGAGGATTTGAGAAGTTAAACCAAATTGTTCTTCTTTTGGAAATTGTTTTGTCAGAATATAAATTTCTTTGTGAAGTTTACGTGCCTTCTGCCAAGCAATTAATTCTTTAAAGTTGTTCATTTTTCTGGTTTTAAAATCTCATGTCTCAAATCTGAAAGTCTCACATCTCTAACTATTTATAACTCCGTTGTGCCAACTCAATGGCTTCAAATTTAAGATCCTCTTTATGCATAACCGGTTCCTGATTCTCTCCTTTATATTCCCAAGCCGATACGTAAGCACCAATTTCATCATTCCGTTTGGCTTCACCGTCATCGGTAACACTTTCCTCACGGAAGTGCCCTCCGCATGATTCGTTGCGGGCCAAAGCATCGCGGGCCATTAAATCGGCTAGTTCAATAAAATCGGCAACCCGTCCGGCTTTCTCCAATTCCTGGTTTACCTCACCTTGAGCTCCGGGTACTTTTACATCTTTCCAGAAATCTGCTTTTATTTCAGCAATTTCCTGAATGGCTTGTTTCAGCCCTGCTTCATTGCGGCTCATCCCAACTTTATCCCACATTACTTTTCCCAATTTTTTGTGGAAATAGTCAACCGGTTTTGTTCCTTTAACCGCCATCAAGCTGTCTAAACGCGCCTGAACCTCTTTTAATGTTTGTTCAAATTCGGGAGCGTTGGTATTTATTTTTGGAACCTGGATTTCATTGGCCAGATAATCGCCAATGGTATAAGGCAACACAAAATATCCATCGGCCAAACCCTGCATCAATGCCGAAGCTCCCAAACGGTTAGCCCCATGATCACTGAAGTTGGCTTCGCCAATGGCATACAAACCGGGAACGGAAGTCATCAGGTTGTAATCGACCCAGGTACCGCCCATGGTATAGTGGATAGCCGGATAAATCTGCATGGGTACTTTATAAGGATCGGTATCGGTAATTTTTTCATACATCTGGAATAAATTCCCATAACGGGCTTCAATAACATTTCTGCCTAAACGGGCTATTGAATAGTTAAAATCGAGATAAACAGCCAACCCGGTATTGTTAACCCCAAACCCGGCATCGCATCGCTCCTTACCTGCCCGTGAAGCCACATCGCGTGGCACAAGGTTTCCATAAGCCGGATACCGACGCTCCAAATAAAAGTCGCGATCCTCTTCGGCAATATCATTAGGTCCAATCAATCCTTTTTGCAGTTTCTCGGCGTCTTCTTTCTTTTTAGGAACCCAAATTCTACCATCGTTACGCAGGGATTCCGACATCAAGGTCAATTTTGATTGTTGATCGCCGTGAACCGGGATGCAAGTTGGATGTATTTGTACAAAACAGGGATTACTCATAAAAGCACCTCTTTTGTATGCTTGCCAGGAGGCTCCTCCATTGCATCCCATGGCATTGGTTGAAAGGAAAAATACATTTCCGTAACCGCCACTGGCAATAACAACAGCATGGGCACCAAACTTTTTAATCTCGCCCGAAACCATATCGCGGGCAATAATTCCACGGGCTTTGCCGTCAATTTTAACAATATCCAACATTTCGTGGCGAGGAAACATTTTAACAGTACCTGCTCCAATTTGACGGTTCAAGGCACTATATGCTCCAATCAACAATTGTTGTCCGGTTTGGCCACGGGCATAAAAAGTACGTGAAACCAACACACCTCCAAAGGATCGGTTCGAAAGTAGGCCGCCATATTCGCGTCCAAAAGGCACTCCTTGTGCCACACATTGGTCAATAATACTTCCTGAAACTTCGGCAAGGCGGTGAACATTTGCCTCACGCGAGCGGTAATCGCCCCCTTTTATGGTGTCGTAAAACAAGCGGTAAACGCTGTCGTTGTCGTTCTGATAATTTTTTGCTGCATTAATTCCGCCTTGAGCAGCTATGGAGTGTGCTCTACGCGGGCTGTCCTGATAACAGAATGCTTGCACATTATAGCCCAATTCAGCCAAACTGGAAGCTGCTGAAGCCCCTGCCAATCCGGTACCAATAACAATCACATCCAATTTCATTTTATTGGCCGGACTTACCACTTTGATTTTCGCCTTATGTTTCGACCATTTTTCAGCTAATGGTCCTTCGGGTATTTTTGAGTTTAATAGTGTCATTTCCTTATCGATTTTTGTAAATTCACAATTTTATAACTTCGAATTAATAAGTCTTTACAGAGGTCCCTTTAAAACCTAATAATAAAGTACAATGGGATGATAGAAAACCCTACGGCAATCAGTATGGCAAAAACTTTACCTACCAGTTCAATCCGCTTACGCCATATATTTCCGCTCCATCCCATGGTCTGAAAAGCACTCCAAAAACCATGTGTTAAATGAATACCCAGAAAAACTGCCCCAGCAATATAAATCAAGGCATAAACCAAACTAGTCCTAAACAATCCTCCTACCAAACTATAGGTATCTTCCATCTCAATACCACCAATTAAAACGGCAGGATAAGGATTTTCAGTTACCTTTAGCTTCCAATAGAAATTCATTATGTGCAGTACCAGGAAAATGGTGATTAAAGTTCCCAACACAAACATATTCCTCGATGCCCAAGTACTGGCTTCACTTTGATCCACTTTATTGTAACTTACCGGGCGAGCTTTCTGATTCATGAGGGTAAGGTAAGCTGCATAAATCATGTGCATTAGGAAACCAATTGCCAAAAGTGGTTCCACTATCTTAATAATGGGATTGGTTGCCATAAAATGAGCCCCTTGATTAAACAATACGCCGGTATCATCAAATATAAGCAGTAAGTTTACTGTTAAGTGAACCGATAAAAACATCATCAGAAAAAATCCTGTTATACTCATAAAGAATTTTTTTCCAATGGAAGAACTAACAAAATTGCTCATAGCACCATTATTTTAGAATTATTTGTTAAATTATTATTCTTAACTCTCAATTACAAATCTAATTATTTTGGTGGCTAAATTAGAAGTAAGAAACTTATTTTTCTTTAGGCTTATCAACATATTTTAAACACCTCAAAATTTCCATGATTCTTACTTTAAGGTCATTTTTAAACATTCTTGGAAAATAGAAGGTGGAACTCTAAATTCTATGTGTTTCTTAAATCATCTTCCGTTTCTCCGAAAAATAAATGTTGCT